>CAJCIQ010000189.1 GCA_903970475.1 Beijerinckiaceae bacterium | reverse complement strand
ATTTTAGTTGTTTTTCCGACCATTTCAGGTATCACTTCCCAACCACCCCTGTCTAAAACAAGGGTGCCATTATTGCCTATAAATGCAATACCATGGTCCCGGTTGTAGGAACCGCCATTAATGCCCAGGGCCTGTTCCCATACCATGTTGAAAGTACCGAAATCATAAACGGCAGACATGGTATCTGGCCACTGTTCGGCATCATCGGGGTAGCCGGTTTTTCCGCCTATGGCCGCTACTGAAAGCGGATACTGGTTGCCCGCTCCCATACCCAACATGGCATAGTCAATAAGGTGTACGCCCCAATCGGTCATAAGGCCTCCTGCATAATCATAAAACCAACGGAAATTAAAATGGAAACGGTTGGGGTTGAATGGCCGGTTTTGAGCCATTCCCAACCATTGGTCATAGTGGACGCCCTGGGGGGCGGCGCTGTCAGGCTGTACCGGAATGGGTTTCATCCAGCCCATGTAAGCCCAGGCTTTTACCAAACGTACCTTTCCCAACTTGCCTGACTGCACAAAGTTCACTGCATCCTGAAAATGCTTCTGGCTGCGTTGCCATTGTCCTATCTGAACAACGTTGCCGTATTTTTTCTGAGCGGCTATCATGACATTGCATTCTTGAATGGAATGCCCTGCTGGTTTTTCACAGTAGACATGTTTTCCCGCCTGGCTTGCTTCCACCATCATTTTGCAATGCCAATGGTCTGGAGTGCCGATGATCACTGCATCGATGTTTTTATCTTCCAGAATTTTCCTGTAATCCGTATAAGTGGCGACTTTGACATTTTCTTTGGCCAGTTCGGCTGCTCTTTGACTCAATACGTTTTCATCCACGTCGCAAAGGGCAACGATATCCACCTCGCTGTTTTTCATCATTGCCTGCGTATCTGAAAACCCCATGCCATGTACGCCTATTGTTGCCACCCTGATTCTGTCGGAGGCCGGAACTGCTTTTCGCGTGGCTGCCATCAAGTCAAAGGGGAGTAAACTTCCTATGCCTGCGCCTGCTGTGAGCAGGGAACTGTTTTTAATGAATGAACGTCTGTCAGTCATTGGGGGGAATTTTATAGGACAATGTAAAAAAATAAATGTCTTTTCAACACTTGAGTGTGTGGAACGGTCAAGAAACAGGAAGAAGATAGGAGAACCCCAGCAACTGGTCGTGATGAGCAAGGGATAAGGGGACGGGCTGTAATACGCCATTCCTGTAGAGTAGGGGATACCCCTCTTTGTGTTTACCGAATGACCAGGCGCCGTTTGGGTCCCTTTTTCGCAGGTCGAGTAGTACCAGTTCCCGGACTGCGGCTGATTGGGTCTCGGGAGTCGGCTCAGTAGCGCCGTTCGTTTGCGGATGGTTGGAGCCGAGAGCCTGCTGTAGGAAGGCATATCCGCTGCGCACGCTCTTAAAATCAGGATGCCGGTACACCACGGTGTGGATGCCCTCAGGGAATAGCTCCGACCGGAAGAAAAGGTCTTCGGTCCTCCCAGTGATCACATGAACAGGGTGGGTTATCTGGTGAGCCGCGTTTGTGATCAGGAGAACAGGGTGGGTGATCTGATGGTCTGTGCCAGTGATTTGGAGAACAGGGTGGGTGATCTGATGGTCTGTTCCAGTGATTTGGGGATCAGTGCTGGCGTTTTGGGGGCCTTCGTGGGTGATTTGTTGGGCCGTGGCCCTGATTTCGGTAACGGGGATAGCAGTGGGGGAAAAAACAAGGTCCGGATGATAGCGTTTCCGGAACTTATATGCGGACTCCTTAATGGACCAGCATAGCCAAAGAAAAATGTGGAAGCTGAGGGATGGTAAGGCGCCGGAATGAAAAAGGGCGATTTCCGAAGGGGATAGGATCTGGTTGTAGAAGCGTGGTTGAGCGCTACGCTCAGGATCCGTCAGGCGGAAAGCAACGACGTCATTTCCGGCGCTGTGCATGGCACTAACTATGAATTAGCAGAAGAGAGTTTCTCTTCTATGACGTCGATACAGTTTTGGATGGTAACCATATTTTCAGCGGAATCTGCGTCGATTTCTATATTGTATTGGGCCTCTGCGTCAATGACGATGTCTACGAGATTGGCGGAGTTGATTTTCAGGTCGGTTATGAGGTTGGTATTTTCAGTGATACCATCCAGCAATTCTTTATTCTTAATGTAGGGTGCCAGTACTTTTTTTAATTCCACTAAAATTGCTTGTCTATCCATGTCTAGTTGTATTTTGAAAAAATCATGCAAGTATTTACGTCCCCAAAACCAAAATTTGCTTTGGCAATGATGTTAACTGGCCTTTGTTGTAGGGAAGTAGGCATGCGGTCTATATCAATTCGTTTAGTGATTTCTGGGTTAGGATCTTCCAGGTTTATATTGGGATGAATGAATTGATGTTGGATTTGTAAGGCCACAGCTACCGATTCAATTGCCCCGGCGGCACTTAAACAGTGCCCAATCATTGACTTAACACTATTTACCAGCGGAAAATTACTTCCTTTTCGATCAAGCGCCAAACTCCAGTTCTGGATTTCCATAGCGTCTCCACCAGTTGCGGTAAGGTGCCCACTGATCAGGTCTATATCAGTGGGTTGGGTCTCAGCTATTTCCAAGGCTTCACGGATACATCTTATTACGCCTTCAGGATTGGGGGCGGTCATAGAACCTCCCAATCTTTGTCCTCCGGAGTTAAAAGCGCCGCCTTTCAATTCTGCATAGATCTTAGCACCTCTGGCTAAGGCCGTATCCAGGTCCTCCAGGATTAAGGCGCCCGCTCCACTGGAGGGGATAAAGCCCCCTGCGCTTTGGCTCATGGGTCTGGACGCTGCCTGGGGAGTCTTATTAAATTTTCGTGCCAAAACCCTCATGGAGTCAAAAGAGGCGAAGATATAAGTGTCTACATGTTCTGAACTGCCGACCAGCATGCGGTCAGCCATCCCATGGGTAATGTATTCGTATCCCATCAGGATGGATTGGGAACCGGTGGCGCAGGCGGCTGAATTGGTCAGGACTTTGCCTGCCAGGCCTAGCCTGCCGGTAATGTAGGAGGTGACGCCGCTGTTCATGATCTGTTCAACGACCCTGGAACCGAGCTTCTTGGCTTCCAGCGCATCGACCTTGTTGAACACGGCACGCATCAGATCTGAATCGGAAGTGCTGGTGCCGAATACGCAACCTGTTTCCCAGCGCGGCTGCTCGGTTTCCAGGGGAAGACCGGCATCCAGCCATGCTTCTACGGCAGCGCTTATTCCATAACCAATGCCCCAGCTCCTGAGGCCATGGAAGGTGATTTCTGGGATACAATTAAGCAGCTCGTCCCAAACGAAGTCAGGTCTGCCGGTAACCTGGCAATTGAATTTGAGGCGCTCGTATTCTGGCTCAAAGGACAATCCGGATTTGCCTTGCTGTAAAGCATTCAGAAAATCAGGAACACCGACGGCGTTGGGGGCAACGACGCCTAGTCCAGTGACAACGACCCGGCGTTTTGTCATGGTACGGGTTGTTTTACGTGTTTGATCACCCCGGAAAAAGTGCCTTCGGCTATGCGCCGTCCTTCATTATCCGTCATGGTGACATAACACTTAAGCTTCCCGAACCTGAAGTATTGTTTGCGGGAATGTACGTATACCGTATCTCCGGGCAGCACCATTTTATGGAAGGATACTTCGGTGGAGGTGAGCAGGGGATAAAGGACCTGTGGTTCGTCAAAACTTTGTTTGGTGACGCCTTTGGCAACCAGGTAAATACCCATGGTGACCAGTCCGATCTGAGCCATGATTTCCGTTAGGATAACGCCGGGTGTCACTGGATTGCCGGGGAAGTGATCCTCATAGAAAAAAGCGTCTGAACGTAAGGTGAACTCTCCTTTAACTTCATCCTCTGAAAGATAGGAGAGCCTGTCCACGAAGCGGAAACTTGATTTATACGGTAATCGGTCCAATATATCTTTATACATACGCTATATACATCGTAGTGATCATATGCAATGTTCCCCCCCGTCTACATGGAGCAGGGCTCCATTGATCCATGCTGCCTCTTTAGTACAGAGCAGGTAAACGGCTGCGGCCACGTCGGCGGGCGTCGTCAACCTGCCCAGCGGGTTTCTTTCCTTACTCCATGCCAACATCCGCTCACTATCCGGTATCCTTTCCAGGGAAGGTGTGCGGGTGACCCCGGCCTGTATGACATTCGTCCTTAGCCCCCATTTTCCGAGTTCCACCGCCATGTACCTGGACAAACTTTCCAGGGAGGATTTGGCTATGGATACAGCCGCATACCCCTCCCAATACCGCCATGCTCCTTCGCTGGTAAGGCCTATGATCCCTGCTGCAGGCGCAAACAAGCCTTCTGCATAGAGATCTTTGGCCCACTCCAGTATGGAGTTAGACATCGCGTGAGAAGTTAGGCTTATGTCCTCTGAGGACAATTCCAATAATGGCTTAAGGTTGCCCCGGGCTATGGAATGCATTAATAACCGGATCAGCGGTTGCTTTCCCAATACGGAGGACAATTCACGGATAAAGGAATGCCGCTGCGAAAGATCCAGGGCATTCATGTTATACGGGAGAATGGTAACCTGCGCGTCAGAGGCAATCTTTTTCAGGGTTTCTTTGAAAGCTCTGTCCCGAACGGCCGTCTCTCTATAAAGAACGGCGATGTTCATTCCGTGGTTTGCCAATTTTTCCAAAGTAGCAAAACCAAATCCACTAGATCCCCCTAAGATAACGCCCCACTCGTCCGAAAACTGCTTTTTATTGGTCATAACTCGGGCCGACAAAATAACGGAAAAGTTAACTAAATTTGCCCAATAATTAGGTCTTATACCAATCCAGGCATGATATTACGAAATGTTTTAATGGCGTTGCCTATTCTGATTGGACTTTCCGTGTTTGACAGGTCGGGTTATTATACCGTGTTTTCTTCTGGAACACATAGTCAGATTGACTCAGAACTAACGGTCATATCTGGGGCCAATTTTTACGGAAAGAATGCATTGCAGGGGGCTTTGTTAATGAAGCGGGCAGGTTTCAGGACCTCTCCTATAGACAAGCTGCATGACTTCAGGAAGGGGGCCACTCTCCTGGAAACTGCCATTTCATCAGACAGCGTTAATACGGAATATCGCTTTTTGCGTTTGGTTATACAAGAAAATGCGCCCGGGATTGTAAATTACAAACGTGATCTGGATAGGGATAATTTGTTTATACATCAGCATTTTCAAGAACTTTCCCCCGTTGTACAACAAGCAGTCAGGGATTACAGTAAACATTCAAAGGTCCTGAAGCTTGAAAATTGATAATCCTTCTACATGAACAAAAGAGTTCTGGCTATCTATTATTCACAGACGGGGCAATTAGGTGAGATCATTGGACATTTTATTGAGCCCATTAAAGCGGTGGGGCATCGTGTGGACCTGGTTACCATAGACCCGGCAAATCCTTATCCCTTTCCCTGGACCTCGGATGGTTTTTTTGAGATTATGCCGGACTGTGTGCAGGGTGTACCCGGACAGCTAAAGCCCGTCGGGTTGGAGCCTTTACGATATGACCTGATCATATTGGGCTACCAACCCTGGTTCCTTTCCCCGAGTATCCCTACCAATACTTTGTTACATGACCAGGGGTTTAAAGCCTGTTTGAAAGATACGCCGGTGATTACGGTAACAGGATGCAGGAACATGTGGATCAGCGCGCATGACCGGCTCCGTAAGTTGCTGGAGGAAAGAGGCGCCCATGTGGTGGGTAACATAGCCCTGGTCGACCGTCATCCTAACCTGGTTAGCCTGGTGACCATCCTGCATTGGATGTTCAAGGGTAAAAAGGAAAGGTACATGAACATCTTCCCGATACCAGGTGTTTCGGGGGCGGACATCCAAAACATGGACGAGGTGGGCAAGCAAGTATTGCCGTTTCTGGATGCTGGTAATTATACAGGGATGCAGCAGACCATTGTGTCTGCCGGTGCTGCATCTTTTAAATACCACTTAATGATCATTGAGCTCAATGGAGCCAGGATATTCGGTATCTGGGCCAAAATAATCGTTGGCCGTAAGAACCGTACTCCCTGGTTACGGGCTTTTAAATATTATATACTGGTGGCTTTACTCCTGCTGGGTCCTCTGGTGTTCCTGATCACGAATCTGATCATCAGGCCCTTGTTCTGGTGGGCATTATCCAAAAAGAAGAACTATTACCTATACCTACAAAACTAATCGAACCATGTCCTTAAGCCCCGTGTATATAACACGAACGTCCATGTTCCTGCCGAATGATCCGATTTTAAACGACGAGATGGAAGCCTACCTGGGATTCATAAATGGAAAACCTTCTAAGGCCAGGAAGATTGTGTTGCGTAACAATGGGATAGAAACCCGGTATTATGCGCTCACTAAGGATGGCCATATCACACATACCAATGCTGAACTTGCTGCCAAAGCGGTCAGGGAATTGTTCAAAGACGATCCTTCCGCTATAAAATCGGTGGATCTTATGGCCAGTGGGACTTCTTCCCCGGATCAAGTTATGCCTTCCCATGGGGTCATGGTACATGGCGCCCTCCCGGAACTGGGAGACGTGGAGGTGGTCTCTCCTTCCGGAAATTGCTGTGCAGGCATACATGCCCTGAAATATGCCTACCTGGCTATCAAGGCGGGGGATGCGCATCAAGCCATCACTACCGGTTCAGAGCTGATAAGTCCCTTAATGAGGGCAGAGGTGTTTGCCGAAGAAGTGCAGCACCTCATTGAACTGGATGAGAATCCTTATATCGCTTTCAAAAAGGAATTCCTGCGTTGGATGTTGTCCGATGGGGCTGGAGCCTTCCTACTGTCCGATAAACCCAACCAGGAAGGAATCAGCCTTCGGATAGATTGGATAGATGGAGTAAGTTATGCTGGTGAAATGGAGCCTTGCATGTACATGGGGTCTGAAAAGGATTCGGAAGGTAACTTTAAAGGATTTAAGCATTATACACCCACAGAACACCTGAGTCAATCCATTTTTTCCATCAAGCAGGATGTGGAATTACTCAGTGGTCATATTGTCCCTCTGGCTGGCCGTAAAATCAAGGAAATCTTTGAGCGCAGGGGACTGACGGTGGATGATGTAGATTACTTTCTGCCTCATATTTCGAGTATGTTTTTTAAATCCAAAATATTTGAGGTCATGGAGCAATTGGGGGAGGGGATTCCCTATGAGAAATGGCACCTGAACCTGAGCCGTTTAGGCAATGTGGGGGCCGCTTCCATTTATTTCATGGTACACGAGCTTTTTCAGGCTGGAAATTTGCAGAAAGGTCAGCGATTGTTGTTGCTGGTGCCGGAAAGTGCCAGATTCTCCTATATGTTTGCTATGTTAACCGTTGTTTAAACGTATCATCCCATGCAGAAAGAAGACGTTCCCCAGGACCCGAGTGCACTGGGTCAGTTTACCAAAGAGGTATGCTATGCTACCGATGCTTCAGGTAAGTACGTCACCGAGCTCAGTACCGGGTGGGAGGTGAAAGCCTCAGCCCTGGACGCAGCCTGGAAGGATATTGAGGAACGGGTAGCTTCGGCCCGGCAAAAGGTTATCGACGGAAAGGCTAGTCCGATACTGTTCTTTATGGAGAAACGTATTATGGATATGCCAACCCTCTCTGCCTATACGGGATTTTGGAAATGGCGTATACAACGGCACTTGACGCCCAAAGGATTCGCCCGTCTTTCCGAACGGAAGCTGGGCAAATACGCGGAAGCCTTTGGGGTGAGCGTGGATCAATTAAAAAGCATGACCCTTCATGAAGACTGAGTTCGATCATTTACAGGCCGCGCATTGTGAAACTGGAGTCACAACGGGCTTGATGCACCATATTGGTTTGGATAAGATGACGGAGCCTTTGGCTTTTGGAATCGGGGCCGGACTATTCTATATCTATATTCCCTATATCAAAATCAGCAACGGACCCGCCATTGCTTTTAGGGTGATGCCTGGCCTGATTTTTAAAAGAGCCTGTAAAGCGCTGGGTATACCAGTAGTCCGCAAAAAATTCCGGACAAAGGAAGAATCCAGGGTGGCTCTGGATTCCCGGTTGGCGCAAGGTCAGCCTGTGGGTTGTCAGGTGGGTGTGTATTACCTGACCTATTTTCCTAAAGAATATAGATTCCATTTCAATGCCCATAATATTGTGGTGTTTGGTAAAGAAGGGGACAATTACCTGGTGAGTGATCCGGTGATGGAATACGTGACTTCCTTAAGCGATTATGAACTGGAGCGGGTACGCTGGGCCAAGGGGGCATTGGCGCCTAAGGGGCAGATCTATTATCCCATGCCTTCTTCTGAGCCGGTAACCGATGAACACATCGCTCGGGCTATCCGCAAGGGTATACGCAGCAATGCCTGGGTGATGCTCAATATTCCGGGTCATATTGCCGGGGTATCAGGAATAAAATATACAGGGAAGAAAATAAAAAAGTGGAAGGACCAACTGGGCCTTCATACAGCAGGTCTATACCTGGCCCAATTGGTCCGCATGCAGGAAGAAATAGGCACGGGTGGTGGGGGATTCCGCTACATGTATGCGGCCTTTCTACAACAAGCCATGGCCTATACGCCTCATGGTACCTTGCCTGAGGCTTCTGCTTTGTTTACGCAGGCGGGAGACTTATGGCGTAACGCAGCGGTTCAGGCCGCCGGTATCTACAAGGGCCGGCTTCAGACCCAGGGTGATTTTAATCAAATGGGGGATTATCTAATGGAGATCGCAGCGGTGGAGCGTAAGGCTTTTACGGCTTTATCCAAAATCAAATGGACATCATGAGCGGCGGGACGCCTTTGGGCTTTTCTCCGGCTTCCTCTGCTGGCGCATCTTCGGGGGCGTCAATCGGCGCATCTTCGGGTTCCTCCGCTGGCGCTTCTCCGGGAACGCCAACAGGCGCTTCTCCGGGCCCGTTGGCTATTGAGGTCCGGGACTTAAGTTTCCGCTATCCGGGCTCCTCCAGGCCCATTTTTGATGGGCTCCAGCTGGATGTTCATCCTGGAATGCGCTTTGGCTTATTCGGCCCCAACGGAGCAGGGAAAACGACGCTCATGAGCCTTATGACGGGGTTACTCAAACCTTCTGAAGGTACCATCCGTTTGTTTGGGATGGACCTGCATACCAGGGATAAGGCAGGGCATGCTTTGTTCGGATTTGTTCCCCAGGATTTTTCCTTTTACGAAGAACTTACACCCATGCAGAACCTGGCGTTTTTTGGGGCTTGGTCGGGATTAACAGGTGCAGAGACGCGTAAACGCAGTTTATATCTACTGGATATATTGGGCTTATCTGATTACCGTGACCATAGGGCGGAAATATTTTCCGGCGGCATGAAACGCAGGCTAAATCTGGCCATTGGGGTGATCCATTCGCCCCGCATACTTTTTTTGGACGAACCCACCGTAGGGGTAGACGTACAAACGGGATATGCCATTCTGCGCTATCTCAGAGCGCTCAATGAAGAGGGTACTACCCTTGTTTATACTTCCCATCAGTTAGGGGAGGCAGAAGCGCTTTGCCAGGAAATAGCCCTTATAGACCAGGGTTGCATTATAGCGGAAGGCGGCTTGAACGAGTTGTTGTCTGGCCACAAACAGGATGATTTACAGGGCCTATTTTTGGAACTCACGGGAAAAACATTCAGGGATGCATAAGTTGTGGGCTACCATAAGGAAGGATGTGCGCTTACTGGCCAGGGATAAGGTTGGGCTGATCTTTATGTTTGGTTTACCTATTATCCTGGTGGTGATTGTTACGACTATACAGAACAGTGCTTTTGAGGTGGTCAGCGCCAAGAAGATTCCGATATTGGTTTGCAATGAGGATGGGGGAGCGGTTTCGCTGCGGTTTCTGGCAGCCCTGGATAAGGCTGGGGTGTTTGATATGCAGGCGGTGCCAGCTTCAGGCAGCTCTGGTTCGTCCTCGGCTGGCTCCGGCTCTCGTTCGTCCTTGG
>CAJCIQ010000188.1 GCA_903970475.1 Beijerinckiaceae bacterium | reverse complement strand
CGTCGGGGAGATTCGGTGGTACGTAAGGAAGAGTTGATGGCTGGGTTGAAAAAAGAGTTCAAGAAAGAAAACCGGACCATACAAATGGGGACATAAGCTATGGAAAGCTATCCCCTGGAGCATAAGGATTCGGAGCCGCTGTCGGCGCGCCCGGCTTTGGGCCACTCGGCTTTGGGCTACTCTGCTTTGGGCCACTCGGCTTTGGGCCGGGAGGCCTCTGGTATGGGGGCTGCTGGCAGGGGCGGAAAATACGTAGAGGATAACAGAGCGCTCCCCGCCGCGGCGGCTTCGAGAGGTCCTGTCTCGTCGATCCTTCAACGCAAGCCTAACCGAACCGGCCTGCCCGATACCCTGAAATCGGGTATAGAAAACCTTTCCGGACAATCCATGGACGAGGTGCGCGTGCACTATGGTTCGGGTGAACCAGCCAAAGTGGAGGCACATGCTTTTGCCAAGGGGAAAGATATTCACCTGGCTCCAGGCCAGGAGCGACACCTGGGACATGAGGCCTGGCATGTGGCCCAGCAGGCAAAAGGGTTGGTGAAACCAACCATGCGTTTAAGCAATGGGGCTTCGGTCAATGATCACCCCGACTTGGAAAAGGAGGCCGATGTGATGGGCGCAAAGGCGGCGGGTTTTGTACTTCAGCCAAAGGCGGCTGCTGTGTCTTTGGGCCCGATGGCAAATAAGGTAATGCAAAGGGTAACTATTAAGGACTTAACGGAAAGAAATCATAGGATTTTCTTTCATACGGTTACCGGCCCAAGGACTCCTGAAGAGGTCCAGGAACTTATAAGACAGATTATCCAGGTGGCTCCAAGATTTAGTGGGCAAAATAACCTGCCTGAAATGATCAAGGCTATGAGTAAAGCGGAGTTCCTCAACTTCCGGGACTCGGTAAAAGCTGGAGAGAAAGCGCATACTAGTATGCCTACTCCGGGGCTCAAGGGGGTCGCTCCCACATCCAAAGGGGCGGCACCATTATCCAAGGGACCCGCTTCTGTATCCAAGGGACCTGGGTCTGTATCCAAGGGACCCGCTTCTGTATCCAAGGGACCTGGGTCTGTATCTAAAGGCCCCATGGGAATGTCTAAAGCGCCTGCGCCTGATAAAAAAATGGTGAGCGCTTCAGCGTCCGCCGGCTCGAAGCCAGTTGCTCCTCCTGGGTCTTTGCCCTCCGTTGCATCCAAGGGTGGCTTGAAACCTCCGCCCGGGGCTTTACACGCTAAGGCGACCGCGGCTTCTTCTACGGCTTCCACCATTTCAAAACCGAAGGCCATACCCGCAGGCATTTCGAAGGGGCGCTGGGCTCCAGGCGGACAAATTGACCGGCTGATTACCCATGGGGTTCAATCGATGGGTATACTACCCTGGACCCATAACACATCCATCAATGGACTATTGGGTATCCTTACCACCGGACAATTCTTGAGCACGGTGGAGCCCAATGTTAACTTTCGGTATGATCTGGATTCCAGGTACCACGAAGGAGTGACATTGGTCATGAGCCCCATGTTAGAATGGTGCTGGCCCGGCACTCATGTTCAGGATTTATATAAACAGCGGGAACGGTTGGGAAAAGATCCAGTATCAGCGGATTTAGGTAGAAGAATTGACACAAAGCAGAAAGGCAAACCCGCGGAGGTGGACCATCAGTCGGATCGATTCATTAAAATCAGGGAACATCTGGCTGAGATTACCAGCCAAAGTGATTTTCGGGACACGCAAATGGAAAAAATCGGTAAGCCCCTTAAAGCTTTTAATCCCCAAGGGCCAAACCCTCAATACAATCTCTCTCTGGTGAATCCTCAGTTGCGGATTCCTGTTGAGCAACCTATAGGCTGGAGTCACATTAATTTCATTATCGTGACAAAGGACGTCGATGATAAACTTGCCGAAATGGAAAGAGAACGAGTCTCAAAAGCTAAGGACTCTTCTGCGAAGCCTTCTGCTGCGGCCAAGGAATCTGAGTTGGACACCATGGGCAACAACATCCGTAAGTTTGTTAGTAGGCAAAAAGTGAAGCATAATACGAAACTAAATACCAATGTAGCCATTGGAATGGAGCGGTTGTTGAAATTAAGGGAGCAAGGAAGGGTGAAAGTGGTGGATAAGTCAGGATTTAGCCATGGTGCGGGTAGAATGACCGGAAGGAAAGATAAGGGCGAAAAAACAATGGAGAGTGCAGCTTCCCAAGGATTAGAGCATGGTTCACCCTTTGAGCCAGAAATAAATAACTCCCAGGGAGCTTTGGATATGGATACTTTTCTTGCCTTTCAGCAAGCCTATTATGAAGAATTGGCTGCGGCCCACGATTTCTGGCCCTCCAAAGCGTTTGCTCAAGGGATCCTGGATAAACGGGCCAAGCGCAAGGACAAAAAGGGTGATGAGGATGCAGCGTCCGGTGAAGGAGAACATAAGGGAGGCGAAGGGGATGCCCGTATTGATTTGGGAGACTTTGACCTCAGAGCGCCTGAATATGATCAGCAAGGGCGTGAAATAAAAGCAGAATTGCCTGGAACCCAACATGGCGATAGGCATTTAACCAGTTATGAGACCTCAGCTGATGGCAGTTGCGGAATTCATGCCATGACCGGTGCGTTAAATGAGCATGGAATTGTTAAGGACCCCAATGCCGCATCGGCCCGACATCAAATTGCAGAGAGAATCAAGGCTGGGGATGTAAACACTAATGAGTACAGGGTCATGTTAAAGGAACTGATGGAGAGAATTATAGAACTAACTATGAGTCAACAGGCCCTTACCCGCGATGAAGCTTTGTTATATGATGAATTTGAGAAAATCCGTGGTTTCGTACACGAATTAGGGATGATAAAATTGGAAGCCAAAAGGGGCTTGGGGATATTGACAGGAATGAAGGCTGAACATTTTCAATCTGTGGCAGCTAAGATCAGGAATGCCGCCGATCATCATTTAGATGGTCTGAGGAACTATCTGATTACGGAGATTGAACGATCCAATGCGGAAGATCAAAAGGACGAAAAGGAGCAATTGTTAAGGGGCCATGATATACAAGCTAAAAGGGCGATATTGACGGGCTTTTCAGCGCGTTTCCTAGCTGGATACCTGCAAAATTGCAATCAGGAACAAGTCAGAGCCTTACTATCCGAAGAGGATGCACAACAGAATGAGGGAATATCGATCACCTCCAGGGCGAATGAAGCCAATGAGGAACGTAGGCTGAGGGAATTTCATGGCACATATTTCCGTGCCATGATGAATGCTTATGCCAATGTCGTAGAGAATGGTGATTACTATCTAAGGCATGAAGACCTGGGTGTATACGCCCATATTATCCACCAAAACCTTCATATCTATCGACAAGAAGGACAGAGCTATGCCAGGCATGTACATTACCAGGTGCCCCAAGCTCAGGGCGATGTACATATATATCATCAGGAGGCCCATTATGAGCAAGCAGAACTTTCCAATGGACCAGTACCAAGGTATGCTGATCAGTAGTACTGCCTTGTTCATCCATGCTTCCACCTGTGTGGCTGTGCGGTGAGCCCGCATATAGTGGCCGGTCCGACTTGGTTAAGCCTGTTTCCAAAGCGAAGTGCGCTCAGCCGTTTCCTTCAGCGCATCGTGGAGCTTGTCCAGGTCTTCGGGTTTGTTAAAAGCATTGATGGAATAGCGCAGGAATACATTTGTATTCTGCCGCATGACCGGCACTTCGATCTTGTACGTGTCGAAAAGATGTTGTTTGAGCTTCTCTGGCTCTGTCGTACCAATGGGTATACCGGCCATTTGCACCAGGAAGTCATCCCCAACCGGGCTCGTAGGTTTGGTACCTAAAAGCGCACAAAATCGGTCTACATTCTTTTGCACCAAAGCCCTGCAAATTTTTGCAATCTCCGGCCATTGATGTTCCTCCATAAACTGAATAGCCTTTGGGACGGTTAGGAAAGCAGAGAAGTCCCTGGTACCCTGACCCTGGTGATAGTCCTGGAATTGGGAGTGGGCAAAGCTTGGATTGCCATAACCCCAGCTCACGACCAAAGGATCCAGCATAGCTTGGAACGCTTTTTTGACATACAGGAAGGAGCACCCTTTGGGTGTCATCATCCATTTATGGGGCGCTCCTGTATAAATATCGGCTTGCAATTTGGATAGGTCAAGTGGAATATGCCCGGGTGCATGGGCTCCGTCTACAAAGGTGATAAGGCCCTTCTCTTTTGCCCGGGCGCAGATTTCTTCCACCGGTAATCTCAACGCCGTGGCACTGGTGATGTGGCTGATGAAAATAGCTTTCGTCCGGGGACTTAGCCCCTTGAAGAAGTCTTCTATGAATTGTTCCTTGGAAACAATGGGAAGCGTGATGGGCTGGCGCACAAATTTGGCGCCTGCTTTGGTGCAGTAATAATTCCAGGTACGATCGCAGGCCCCATATTCCAGGTTGGTGCTAAGGATCTCATCACCAGGAGCGAGGGGAAAGCTTTTGGCTATAAGATTTACGCCATAGGAGGGGTTGGTCACAAAGACCAAATTATCTGGTTCGACGTTGATGTACTTGGCTAATGCTTCCCTGGAAGTGGCCAGGTATCTCAGGCCATTGACGGTGATGAATTGTACTGGCTCCATTTCCAATTCGCGTTGGAAGTTTTGATAAGTCTCAAATATTGGTTTGGGACAGGCGCCAAAGGAACCAAAATTTAAATAGGTGATGTCTGGGTTCAACAGAAACTGATCATGAAGGAAAGGGAGTTGCATACTTAAAGTTAGGGAAAACTACTGAGCCTCCGGCTGGGGGGTAGCGGTGAGTGCTATTGGTGAAACGCTATACCAGGGAATATGCAACAAACCTGGCCAATAATGAATCTGGACAGAATCGCCGACGTTGAGTTGGTGATAGAGATTTAGGTTTACATCCACTCTGTTGGCCTGGGTTTTAGCTCCCCAGGGGGAGAGTGTAAGGAAGTAAGAACTTCCCTTCCCTGAATTATTAGCATCCATTTTCAACACCTTTGCCTTGAAAGTTTGGGGTTGAGAACTATCGAGGCTGCAATTGCATTGGAAGATAGTGCCAAAACCAAGTGAGAAAGAGATGACCAGAAAAATAATAACCTGGAGAAAAATGCCGGCCAACGCTTTTTGATAGGCTAGCCAGTACATCAGCAAGAATAGTAATAAACTTAATCCAACTGATAGGTAGACGGTCCTTGTCCAATCGTCTATATGATCCATGCTAAGGATTTTGAACAGCATAACAAAAGCTACGATTACCCAGATTGGGCCAATTTGAGGATAAGGACTTTGTTTGGGATTTAAGACGAATTTGATCAGTTTATGGCCTGTAACCATCAATAATACGCCCACCAGGAAATAGCCGAACGTGATTAGTGTTGTCCAGGGAGCAGCTACAAATAGAGGGTGTCTCAATAATATGGCCCCAAAAAGTGTCTAACCTTTTGGGGCCATATTATTTACTGTTGAAACGCCCGCTGATGAATGATGCTGCGCTTACTGTACGTTAACGTTCTGAGCAGGTTGATTGGTCTGGGGATCTTTTGGTAGCACCAGGGTTAGGATTCCATTGTCGTAGGAAGCCTGGATCTGATCTACGAGTACCTTGCCATTCAACGGAAAGGACCGCTCAAAAGACTCCGCAAAGCGTTCCTGATGGATGTACTGACGTTTGTCTTCGGCTTCAGGGGCATTGTATCGGATGCTTAGTACGTCATCCTTTACATTTACGCTAAAGGCTTCTTTGCTTTGACCTGGGTAGAACAAGGTCAGGATGAAGCTTTCGGTCGTTTCTTCAATGTTAGTAGGAGCGCCCTGGTTAAAAGCGCGGGCAAAGAAGTGGCGCAGGCCACGGAAATCTTCCGGGTTGAAGTGTTTGCCCTTACCGAAGCCGTGTCGTCCGCGGGCATTATCACAGCCGGGTCCGAAGCCGCCTCGCTCACCGAATCCCTCACGGCCGGGTCCGAAGCCGCCATTTCTCATCGCTTCTTTAAAGTAGCGCAATTTTTGAAACAGGTGTTCACCACCGCGACCGCCTTCGAATCCGCCTGGGCCAAATCCGCCGCGGAAATCTTCTCGTCCTGAGCGGAACTCACCGCGTCCGTATCCGCCAAACCCAAAGTTCTGGGTGTTTTTTTCTTTCATCATAATTTATGTTTTATATACAGGAAGACGGCCCAAATTCATTTTTACCTTAATGGTGTGTGAAAAAAATCCAACGCGGCCCCTTCCATTTATAACCTGCGTCTCAATTCATCTCTGAATCGCTGACGGTCATCCTCACTCATGCCGCGCCACTTGTCCTTGAAGAAACCAGACCTGGGGTCTCTGCCAGGGAATCCCCTGAAATGAAATCCGCCAAATAAAACCCGGCATAGGATCAATAGCCCCAGGGCCTGGAGGTAACTAATGACCTTGAACCCAAATAACCCTGGCAACAGCGCATTCCATAACAGCATGACGACCAGGCTTAGGACCAGAAAGGAGCCTGCGATAAACAGCCATTTGACGGGCATCATTAACCTAAACCTTCCTCTGGGAGGAAATGGATTGTCTCTGTGCATATGTTAGAGGTTTAATTCTTTAAATAAATGCTCCAGTCGCTTACGCAGATGCTTGACAGCATAACCTTTGCGACTGATGATGGTTTTGATGTTTTCGTTTTCCAGGTCAGCAATCTCTTGGAGGGTCATGTCCTCCATTTCGTTGAGGATAAAAACGCGTTGCTGATTTTCCGGCAACGCTTTTAGTGCATCGGTCAACTCTTTCCAGAACACTTCTTTAAAGGAAGCCAGCTCCGGGCTCTCTCCTTCGTCCATGAGTAGTATGTCCCTGATATATGCCTCGTCTTCTTCGGCTGAATAATCATCGAGGGAATCGTTTTTCTTTTTGCGATACAGGTCGGTTATTTTATTCCTGGCGACCCTGTACAGCCAGGCCCCTGTATTTTCGAGTTCATCTATATTGCTTAGTCGGCTCAATTGATACCAGACATCCTGCAAAACGTCCTCCGCATCTTCCAATCGATTGACCCGGCTCCGGACAAAACCGGTAAGCGCTGGGGCGAAGCGTTGGATGATATGGGTTAATGAAGAGGATTTTTTATCGGGCATTCACACTAAAATTATCTGGTTACCTGAAGTGTAGACGAGGCTGGGGCCATTTTACTTTAAAGGAAGTAAAATTAATTTTCACCCGTCAGCACCGCAAACCATAAAACGGATTTCGCCGGACTCGTCCAAACAGTGTGGAGGATTTCACCGGTCAAACCGGATTGTTAACCGAGGTTTTAGGGGGCATTGGCCTATTAAGGATTGCCTTCCCTTAAGGTACGGATTAGTTTTGAGCATTATTCAGCACCAATCGTAAGAAGTATGAAAGCAAAAACTGTTCTGATCTCGGGCGCCAGCATAGCGGGTCCTTCTTTAGCCTTCTGGCTTCATCGCTATGGTTTTCAAACGACTATAGTGGAAAAAGCACCAGCGTTGAGGCCTGGGGGTTATGCCGTTGATTTCCGGGGCGTGGGTATGGAGGTGCTAAAGCGCATGGGTATCCTGGAGGAAGTTCGTAAGTATGAAACGCGTACAGGCAAGATCACCATGGTCAATAAAAACAATAAGAAGGTGGCCAGTATGCCGGACGGGTTCACCAGTGGAGAACTGGAGATCAATAGGGGAGACCTTTCCCTGGTCCTGTATGAGGCAACTAAGGACAATACAACGTATATATTCGATGACAGCATCACCGGCCTGAAACAGGTAGCCGATGGCGTCGAAGTCCAGTTCTCCAGAAACCCTTCCAGAAAATTTGATCTGGTCATAGGGGCTGACGGCTTGCATTCTGGGGTAAGGGCAATAGCCTTCGGTGATGAATCAAAGTTCGTACACAACCTGGGCGTATACCTGGCCATTTATACCATACCCAATTACCTGAAGCTGAACATGGATGCTTTGTTTTACGGCTCCCTGGGTAAAAAGGTCGGGGTGTTTGGCGCTCGTCAGCGTAAGGAAGCCAAAGCCTCTTTTTACTTCACCTCAGATCCTATAGCATTTGAGCGCAAGGATGTAGGGCAACAAAAACAGATCATCAGGGAAAAGTTCGCTGCTGAGTCCTGGGAAGTGCCGAAGCTGCTGGAGATGATGGATGAGGCCCCCGATTTCTATTTCGATACGTTAGCGCAGGTAAAAATGGATACCTGGTCTACCGGCAGGGTCGCCTTGTTGGGAGACGCAGCCCATTGTGCTTCCCCTATGGCGGGCATGGGTACAACGATGGCCGTAGTTGGCGCTTATATACTGGCAGGTGAGTTATACGAAGCCAATGGAGATTTCTTGCCGGCTTATGCACGCTATGAATCTGCCATGAGGACGTTTGTGGATAAATGTCAAAAGCTGGCGGATGGAATCGATTGGTTTATTCCCACTACCCGTATCAAGCTTTGGTGGAGTCAGCAAATTTGGAAAATTCTCCCCTATACACCCTGGAAAAATATCATGATTGAAATGCCGGCTAAAATAGCAGGATCTATTTCTTTGAACAATTATGCGGCGTGCGCGTGAGCAAATATGCCTCGCGCAGATTATCTTGAAGGGGCAAACACCACAGCCATGAATCGAGCATTAGCCCTTTTAATCATGATTTCAGGAGTAGTAGCGGTCCGGTCGGCCGTTGCACAACAGGTGGTAAGCATACATGGGGCCGGTGCTCATAAGCCGGCCCTTCTTTTTTTGCCTGGCTTTGCCTGCTCCAGTGCTGTATGGGATGAAACGGTCAGTCACTATCAGGATAAGTTCACATGCTACGTGTTTAATATGCCAGGGTTTGGCGGAGCTCCTGCTGAAACCAATCCTTCCATCAATGGATGGGTAGACGAAGTAGCGGACTATATTAAAGCCCAACATATAGAACATCCCACCATTGTCGGACATAGTTTGGGTGGCGTCATGGCCATGATCCTGGCTTACCGGTATCCTGACCTGATCTCTAAGGTTGTCGTGGTGGATGCCTTGCCATGCAGGAGTGCTGCCCTCAATCCTCATTTTAAAGCCATATCCAATCCGAATTGCAGCCCTATGGCTGATCAAATGACCAAGATCCCGGATACGTTTTTCTATAAGATGGAAAAATCCACGATGTCTCAATTGGTAGCCGATACTTCTGAAGTGGAACCGATTGTTCAAATGGGCATGCGCTCAGATCGGAAGACTTATGGGCAGCTTTTTTGCCAGTTCAACAATCTGGATCTCCGGGATTCTGTAGGATTGATTCGTTGCCCAGTACTGGTCCTGTTGGAGGCGGGTTTTGCTGATAGTAAGGATATCCTCAATGATCAGTATAAAACAGTGAAGGGGGCTACGCTGTTATATGCGACCAAGGGCCTTCATTTTATCATGTATGATGACAGGGATTGGATGTTCGGGCAGATGGATGGGTTTCTACGAAAGTCTTAGTATATTAGCTTATGCTGCGAAACTACCTCAGGCTCGCCTTCAGGAGC
>CAJCIQ010000187.1 GCA_903970475.1 Beijerinckiaceae bacterium | reverse complement strand
CCATTTGGCGGGCGGGAACCGGAAAACCCATGTGGGCCACGTAAACAGCAATGCCCACCGCTTTCAACCAGGTGGATTTACCCGCCATATTGGCCCCGGTTAAGAAATATATCCCATTTTTACCTGGCAGCTCAAGGTCATTGGGCCTGCAATCCTTAACGAGCGGATGTGCCAATCCCTTAACCTTCAGTCTTAGGCCATCCTGGTCCGATAACTGAGGATAGCACCAGGAATATCGCTCCGCCGTCTTTGCCACTATAGAAAACACCTCACAATCATAGAGTAGGTCTAAGACCTGGCGGGTTTGTGCTCCTTTCGATATACGAAAGAAATAATGCTGGTCATAAAGGCTGCCCTTGGGAATTTGCTGTATGAACGTTTTAGCCGACTGACTTTCCCTTTGAAGCAAGGCCGGTAAGGTCCCGATCCTATCTGTCCGCTCAATGAAACCCTGTAACTTCCCCATCACCTCTTTGAGAAGCCGGATCCCATTACGGACCAGGTAATCATCTGTATTGGGCTTGATGATTGCGCGCAGGGACGCCCACTTGGTAGAAAGTCCAGGTGGCATGGCATCTTTGGAACGCTTCACATAATGCTCTATGAGCTCCATAACGCCCCTATCCATGACAAACCTCAAACTATTTGTTTGGAAAAAACGGATGGCCTCACTTCTCTCCCGGATCGAAACAGGATCGGCAAAAGGGAAAGCCAGCATGTCTTCCAGTTTGGCCCTGGCTCCCAATGTGGTGACGCCTTGGAATAAACTGAAAATCGAGCGTTGGCCCGATTCGCCGGAAAAGATATTAAGGTCCCTTAGCGTTTGCTTATCCGCTTCAAAATGCATCATTGATCAGTCCTTTGCTAAGGTAATGATGTCCTTTCCTTCCAATACAGATTTGTTATAACCCCGGGACACTGAATGGATCATGGCATTCCCTAATTCTTTCAAGGTACAGAATCCAGATGGATAGAATACCCTGCCTACAGGATATAACCAGTTAATGTATTTGTAAAATGAGTGGGCATTTTTTAACCCCTTTATGGGCTTAATAAATCCTGGCCGAAAAGCATAGGCCTTCTTAAACGGTAGCTTCATCAGGTCATTTTCGGTTTTACCCTTAACCCTGGCCCAATTGGATTTCCCTTTTTCTGTGCTATCCGTGCCTGCCCCGGAAACATAGCAAAAGGTCATATCAGGATTCAGGCGGCTCAGGGTTTGAGCCAGGTGCATGGTCAAGTCATAGGTAAGGTGATAGTATTTATCCTTTTTCATACCTACCGAGGAGACCCCCAGGCAAAAGAAACAGGCATTATATCCCTTTAATTGCGCTTCTATAGGGGATAGGTCAAAGAAATCATTTACGAACAGCTCTGCCAGTTTAGGATGGCTATAACCACCAGGCTTCCGGTTAATGACCAGGACTTTTTTTACCAAAGGATTCTCTAAGCACTGATGCAGCACGCCTTCCCCTACCATTCCGGTAGAGCCGGTGATTATTGCTGTAACCGGGGAATCTGGTTGCATAGGTTAATCTAGTTGTCGTTTAAAGGTAGCCAAAATGTCATTAAAAGCATATTTGAAGACCAAACCTCCCGTAAGCGCCGGTGAAACGTTAATGGTTTTAACAGACTCCGTTATAAAAATGTTATAACAACGATTCCCATGTATCTTTTTGCTTCTACGGCACTCTAATGGATATTCTTTTCATCAGATACAAAAAAGGAGAGGTTATGAAAAAGCTATTGCTGATTTTGTTGACCGTTGGGGTGGTATCTGGGGCTTATGCTCAACGCGGCCATTTCGGTGGCGGTGGATTCTATGGGGGTGAAGGCAGGACCGTAATTGTCGGCGGCTATTCCCCTTATTATGCTTACCCTCGCGCTTATTGGGGTTTTGGATTAGGGTTTCCTTATCTCTATCCCTATTATGGTTACCCTTATGGGCCCTATGGTTATCCCATGTCCAGGCTTCAAAGTCAGATTGAAGGTATTAAACAAGACTATGCTGACAGGATAGAATCTGTTCGCATGGACAATACGATCACAGGTAAAGAAAGAAGGGCGCAGATCCGTCAATTGAAAAAGGACCGTGATGCGGCCATCGATCAGGCCAAACGTGATTATTGGAAAACGCCGTCCAGGACAAATAACGGGACCCAGGGTAATTCTTCGAATCAGAACCCGGGTAATTCCGGGAACCAGAGCGGCTCTGGAGATCAATCCAACAACAATCAATCGAATAACAACGCTCAGTA
Source organism: Beijerinckiaceae bacterium (assembly GCA_903970475.1). Classification (GTDB taxonomy): domain Bacteria; phylum Bacteroidota; class Bacteroidia; order Chitinophagales; family Chitinophagaceae; genus Dinghuibacter. The sequence goes on along the minus strand of CAJCIQ010000187.1, from coordinate 2,826 downwards.
AACAACAGTTGCGTTCTGTAGTTCGCAACCCAAAATCTCACCCAGGCGGTGAGATTTTTTTTGTGGCGCCCGCTGTGTCAATTAGGTTGGGCGCCCATACGGGCGGCCGTCTTTATAGCTTGACGGCGCCAACCGCTATAACTTGAACGCCCCATATCCATAGGGCATGACGGCTTTCATCGGGAATGATAATCCGGTAAGGGCCTTTATGCTTTCCTAAAGGTTGGCCGTTGAGCTGGTCAGCCAGCATGATAAGTTTGTTGGAAAAAACAGGGTCCGCCTCCGCTAAGGAGAAGCCCGCCTTGACCAGCAGGTCAATGAGGTTGAAGCCAGAGAAGGTCTCTTCTTTACCTGAGGTATCTTTTACTACCACTTAAACCCTTTTTACGGAAGCCAAATCGGAGCCGTTCAGTATCAATGGAGTTGAACCTGCTGCCGCTATGGTTAAAGTGGCAGAATCGCTGGTTTGAGCACAGACAGGAGCATATCCCAGCAAAACCAGAATGGCTACTATCAGCGTTTTTCTCATAGCAGGTTACTTGTAAACTACACTATAAGCTTTGGGGTTTTTAAGGTACTCGTCTTTGCACTCTTTGGAGCAAAAACCTACCACCTTATTCCCTACGTGTACACTGTCCTCCATACCCGCACTGGTAGGCATACCGCAAACGGGATCCTTCGTATTATCAATTAAGGCAGTTGGAAGTGTTTTAACCGTATCGATCGGCTGCGTAGGGGCAGCAGGCGTCGCAGTTTGCTGACTATTGGAATGGCACCCTGAAATAGCCAGGGCAACCAAACCTATGAATACAATCTGTTTCATCATGGTTTAAAGTTACGATAATTGACCAGCAGGAATCCGGAAAGCGGTCAAATAGATTTACATTAGTAAATACAATCAAAGAAAAGATATGATTAAAAAACACACTTTTGGTGGCGGAATCGTAGCACTGGCGGTCCTTTTAAGCCTATCGGCCTGTCACTCAGATTCAGGTACCGGAGGATTTGATCCGGCAGACGGATTATCCACTTTCAATAAGGATAGCCTGGCTAGCCATATCATTGTGCTGGCATCCGATTCTTTTGAGGGAAGAAAACCTTTTTCGCATACGGAACCTAAGGTGCTGGATTATATCAGCACTTCTTTCCAACGTCTGGGGTTAGAACCAGGAAATGGACAAAGCTTCTTTCAGGATGTGCCCATGGTAGAAATTACCCCCAAGGCGGATCCTACCATGACGGTCACTTCTGCAAAGGGGAGTTTTCAACTCAGTAGGGCTACTGACTATGTACTGGCTACCCAATATACAGATTCTGTCTTAAGCCTGGATAAGGACCAGGTTGTATTCGCGGGCTTTGGTATCAACGCCCCTGAATATCATTGGAATGATTATTCCGGACTGGACGTAAAAGGGAAAGTGGTGCTGGTGCTGGTGAATGACCCTGGCTTCTACGACTCTACCTTATTCAAAGGCCATACCATGACCTACTACGGACGCTGGACCTACAAATACGAAGAGGCGGCCCGTCAAGGCGCCAAGGCTTGTTTAATCATTCACAATACGGCCGCAGCTTCTTATCCTTTCAAGGTGGTACAAAACAGTTGGGGCTCTTCCAATCTTTACCTCGACAACAGGGGCAGCGATGTCTACCACTGTCCGCTCACCGGATGGGTAACGGGAGATGCAGCCAACCAACTGCTCAGTGCAGCGGGTAAAGACAGCAATCTGCTAAAATCCGCTATGCATACAGGTTTTAAAGGGGAGGCTCTGGACCTTCATTTATCCACCAAAGTGCATGTAACGGCTAAATACAACAGCTCAAAAAACGTCATTGCCAAAATCACAGGCGCTAAATACCCCGACGAGTACATCATCTATACGGCCCACTGGGACCACCTCGGTGTCGGCAAACCGGACGCAAAAGGAGATTCTATCTATAATGGAGCCCTGGACAATGCCAGCGGCACCGCCGCATTGATTGAAATGGCCAGGGCCTTCAAAAGCCTGAAAACGCCTCCGGAAAGAACCATCCTATTCCTATCGGTAACGGCTGAAGAACAAGGGCTATTGGGGTCTGCCTACTATGCCCAGCATCCCGTTTATCCCCTGGCCAAAACAGTAGCCAACCTCAATATGGACGTCATAGATCCGCACGAGAAGACCAATGACGAAGTTATTACCGGAGCCGGCCAGTCTGAACTGGAAGACATTTTCGCCCAGGAAGCAAAGCGTCAGGGGCGCTATATCTCACCCGATCCTGAACCAGAATCCGGAGGCTATTTCCGCTCAGACCACTTCAACTTTGCCAAGGCCGGTGTACCCGCACTGGACGCGGGTTCAGGTACAGACGTGGTGGGCAAAGGAAAGGCATATGGCAAGGCCCAGGACTCCCTTTACACAGAACTGCACTACCATAGCCCTTCGGATGAATATGATCCTACCTGGACTTTTGAAGGGGGCATACAACACGTACAATTGTTGTTTCAGGTCGGAAAGCGGTTGGCCTTCAGTCATGACTGGCCCAAGTGGTATGAACATTCAGAGTTCAGAGCGACCCGGGAAAAGTCTTTGAAGGACGCGGGAATCGAGCAAAAGTAAACACGCGGAGCGGGGGGCTTAACCCGCCTATGACGACGGAACCAAAGCAGGAAGCACGGTGCGTACCATGGAAACCCTAGCGTGACCAAATAATCGAGTAGGCGGCCGTGAGCCATGGGCTCACGGTGCGCCTCTCACACCACTGTACGTACCGACCGGTATACAGCGGTTTGTTAGAATAATGAGGTCTGCTTTCCTGTTTTCCAGTAGTAATAGTTAGAAAATC
>CAJCIQ010000186.1 GCA_903970475.1 Beijerinckiaceae bacterium | reverse complement strand
CATCCATTGGTCAGCATCACGCCGCCTACGTCCAGAAACAGCGCCGTCACTTGATGTTTTACAGGTGTTTTTTCCATATTATTTCTAATTGACCGACAATTTAGCGGAAAATCAGAATAAACTGTTCTTCTTTAATAAAGCGGTTCCTTCCATGAGCATGGCCCCACTGAGTTCCGTAGTCAGGTCAGTTTCCCCTGTGGGGGGCGTATTCCAGGAAGATCCATAGAATAATCCGGGACGGGTGGTGCCCTTAAGCCATAGGGTTTGTGCATTATTTTTCAGGAAAAGAACATAGTTCTGTTGAGCCCCTTTATCCAATCCTTTGGACAAGATAAGCTGGATGAGGTAACGCACAAAAACGCCTTTGAACAATCCGCCGTCACCCTGCCCTTCATTGTTCAATATCCCTGAGGGCGCAAGTATAGCACTGGAAATCGTATATTCAGCGGTGCGTACCGCGTCGTTGATGTACAAAGCATTCCCCGTGATGTTGTACATCTCAACAGCAGCCCCGATAAATAATCCCTGGTCGTAGGTGAATTGATCGGTAGCGTCCAGTTCTCCGTTGTTGTTTCCATTGATCCCATCGTATACCAGACCGGTCGCCTGATTGACCAAGGTATTCTTCCACCAGGTATAAATATTCTGAGCCCAGGTAAGGTCTGCCGGATTCTGGAAATGCTCATACAGCCGTGCAGCCAGGATACAGGCGGGACCGTTAGCAGGTGTGTTCTTGTAATACAATTGGTTCTTCTGCCAGGCGATCCCTCCCCCTTCGGTGGTATTCCATCCCGTCTGTATGTTAGCCCAGACGCTTTCCACGGCATTCTTCCACTCCGTATTTCCGGTTACATCATAGGCCCGGAGCATGGCCAGGGCGTTCCAACCCATATCATCGTAAAACTGCCCTATAAAAGAACCCCCGTTATGGGTTTGTACCCCATTGTACCACTGGGCCATCAGGTTGGTATAGGTGGAATCCTTAGAACGCATAAAAGCATCCACCAGGACGTCCAGGGCATGGGCCTGGGGCCAGTAGTTGAAAGTGGTACTCCCCTGATTATTGGCGTTGAAATAAGCGCCCGATGGATTCCAATAAGCAGCAATCAAGGCCTTGGTGCTACTATCAGCAATCACTGGCCAGTTATAGGTATAACTGGTGCTGCTTCCGGAACCGAGGTCTATGTTATCATAGTTCTTTTGGCAGGAACAGCATAACAGTAAGAACAGGCTGTAGCTTATATATGATTTGAAAGTGGTCATGAAAATCAGTTTTGAGTTGACAAAAAAACGCGGAGCCGGTTGGGTGTTATTGAGGTACAACCGAATGGGTATAAGGCCCCGTAGGCTGCAACGTTACTGTAATATTGTTCTGCACCTGATTTTCCGTGGTCAGGTCAAATTTGAAGGTATAATCCCATTGGTCGCTGGTCACTGGATACAGGTAGAAGTAAGAAGCTTGCGTAGTGGGCGTTGGCTCATTGTTATTGGAATTGGAACTGCCATAAAATTCATAGCCATCGGGCGTACCCCCTCCATAGTTGACAGTAAATTGGAATTTATACCGGTCTTCCAAACCATAGGAAACAACAGGAGCCTGGATGAGTTGGCCCAGATCCTGCCAAACACTGTTTCCTGCATAGGTCAGGTGGAATTCAATGGTGTCGAATTGGGAGTACCATACGTCAATACTGCGGATTACCGTCAGGGTTCCTACGGCGTTGTTGAAGTCCAGGTTAAAACGCACCTGGGCCGTGGTATCCGTATAATTGTTGGTTCCACTTTGTCCCAATGCCCCGGAGGCAGTCATATAATAGGAATTCGGCGTTCCGGTGTTATTGTCTACAAACTGATAGGAGCCTCCCTGCTTCAAAGAGGTATACAATTCAAATACACCTGGAGTGGGTTGCTTGAAGGGAATAGCGGTAGTCAGGGTAGCGCCTCCTTCCGTGGCCGATCCGGTCAGGTAAAGGCTGGCAGGAATGACGGCAAAGCCCGCAGGCCTGGTCAGGATCAACAGACGGGAGCTGGTAGCGGGCACCAGGTTCAACCCCTTCGTGGAATACACCGTCCAGTACACCTTACCTGTTCCCAATGAGGGGATGCCTGCCAATGCAGCAATCTGATTGAGCTGAGAAGCCGTGATGGTAGCCTGGTTGTTTTCTCCTGTATTATCGGAAGCGACCGTGAAGACCGGATGTTTAAAGTTATCGCCTGCCGTATCGAAAGCCACTTCATACTGAACCAGGCTTCCGTCGGCAGCCTGGGCAGCCGCCCATTGGAAAACGACGGGCGCTCCGGTAGCTGGGACGATGGTAACTGCCAGGCTATCTGAGGGAGCATATAAAGCACTCACAGCACTTACCTGTTGATCCAGACTATAGTTATAGGCCTTGTGGCAACCCACGGCAGCCAGGAGCGATATGGATAAAGCGGTATAAGAAAATATGTTGCGTTTCATAACTGATCGGTTTGGAGAATTAATAATTGGGATTCTGGGTTAGGTTAGGATTCTGCTCAATCTCGTAGGTTGGAATGGGCCAGAGATAATTCCGGGAAGCGTCGAATAGCCTGGGTGACAAGCGCACAAAGCCATTATCCACCGAAGGGTCCCCGTATTGAGCACCGTGAGGATAGCCGTTGAGCACCACCTCTGCGGTTTTCCAGCGTCGGATATCGAAGATGCGTAACCCTTCCAGGGCAAGCTCACAGCGCCTTTCCCGGCGGATGATGCTGCGCAGTTGAGCCTGGGTCCAAGCCCCATTATAACTGGTAGCGGCCGGGGCGGTAAAACCAGCCCGGGTCCTAAGGGCCCCTATGGTTTGATTCCAGATACCTGCACTCATTTGTGCCAATTCATTCTCAGCCTCTGCATACATGAGCAGCACGTCAGCATAACGGATGATGATCAGGTCCAGGCCGGAGGCCAGCCCCGCGGCTGAAGTGGGGTCGTAGTATTTGCTGTAATAATAACCCGATGGTGAACTAAAGCCTCCATTGGAGACCCATTCGTTGAGGGCAGCAGAATTGGGATCGGTGCCCGGTTTGATGTAAATCACCTGGGTAGAACCGTCCGGATTGGTCCACACGTAATCGTTATACACCAAAGTAGCCGTCATGCGCGGATCCCGGTTGGTATAAGGATTGTTGATGTCATAACCAGAATTGGCGTCCGTGATGGTATCCCCATTGGTCATCAGGTAATCATTGATTAACTCCTGGGTAGGCGCAAGGGCGTTGTCCCTGGCCCCGGCGGAGATGGGGATCATATCGAACATATCGGCCCAGGTCCTGACATTGGGCACAAATTCCTCGTCAAAGATGACTTCCTTATTGTGCTCGTTGGCGATGGAGAATATGCCGGAATAGCTACTCATTAACCCATAGGTTCCATAAGTAGATGTATTAATCAGTGTATCGCAGACAGCGGCCACATCCTGCCAGTCATTCTGGTAGAGATATACGCGCGCTTTGAGTGCAGCGGCAGCTCCACTGGTCACCATGCCCAGACTGGCCGTAGGGACTGCCGATTGGACAGGGAGATTGGCCTCGCAATAGTTCAACTCTGAGAGGATAAAAGCCAACACCTGAGCAGCCGGTGTACGGGTAATCGTTTGCGATTCTGCCAGGGTGATGTCATGGGAAAACAAGGGCACATCCCCGAACCAGGTCATGAGCTGGAAGTACTGGTAAGCCCTCAGGAACCGGGCCTGGGCTTCGACCAGGGTTTTCTCGGCAGCAGGATAATTCGGTATCCTATCTATATTATCCATCAGCACGTTACAGGTCTTGATACCGGCATAATGGTTGCTCCATTCCTGGTCGAAGCGGCCTAAAGCCGCATTGAAGCTTCCGGAAGAAATGGAAAAAACATTGTCCGCGTCTCCCCTGCCGTTATAAGCATTGTCGCTCAATCCTTCGTTGTAGAAGAAATAGTCATTGGGTAACATCTGCGAATAGGCCGTATTCAAAACCAACTGGGCATTGGATGGGGTGGTCCAATAGTTGGCGTCCGTATATTCATACGTGGGCGCTTGGTTGAGCTTCTGGCAGGAAGTCCCCAGGGCCGCTATGATGAGGAGGGAATAAATCCCTTTTAATCGATTATGCAGTCGAAGATTCATACAATCGTTTTTGCGTGTTAAAAGGTCAGGTCCAGACCGCCTCCATAAAAGACGGGGGTAGGATATACCCTTCCACTCTGGTTATTTCCGTTTGTATTAGATAAATTCTGGTTGAACTCGGTGGACTCCGGATCCAGGAACTTCACCCCGGCTATTGTCCATAAGTTCTGACCCGTAAAGTATACCCTGAGCTTCTTCACGCCGAGTTTGTGTATGGCTGAAGCAGGGATGGTGTAGCCAACCTGTATGTTTTTTACCCGCATATAAGCCCCATTGAATAGGTAGAGGTTAGATGGCTGGGTATAGTCATTGGTCTGGGAAGGACTGCCGTTGGCACTCAGGATGGGATACTTCGCATTGGAATTGGTGGGAGACCAGAAATCCAATTGGTGTTTAAAGATGTTGTAGCTGTAGTTGCCCTGATAAGGGTCCACCAACTCTCCACGAATAAACATATCCCTGCGACCCACGCCCTGTATGAATACACTGGCGTCAATGCCTTTCCAGCTTACGTTATAGGTAAAGCCGTAGGTATAGCGGGGGAAGGGATTACCCAGGATATACCAGTCATTGTTGTCAATGATACCGTCTCCATTCTTATCCTTGTATTTGATGTTACCCGGTATAGGGGTAACACCGGTTAATTTGGGATAATTCTGGACGTCATTTTCTGTTTGGAAATACCCGTTTCGCTTGTATCCTACATAGGACTGAAAGGGTACACCCGGTCTGATGACTGTTTGCAATTCTGCATCCCCATTCAACTGTTGGTTACCGGGAAAACTGATCACTTCATTGCGGTTGTCCGCCAGATTGGCCATCACACTATGCACAAAGTCCCCGGTCCTGAAAGAATACTTCACCGAAAATTCCCAGCCCAGGTCCCGCATCTTGCCTTTATTATAGTCAGGCAGGCTACCCCCAAAGGTGCCAGGTACGGCAGGGGGCACCAGGATATCCCTGGTCAGTTTGTTGAAGTAATCCAGGGAGAAATTCAATTTTCCCTTCATGGTCTCCACGTCTGCTCCTCCGTTAAAGGTTCCGGCCTTTTCCCATTGTAATTGTTCGTTGGCAAAAGAAAAAGCTGTCCCCGAAACCGCCGCATTGTTAAAGCCATAGGCGCCATTGAAAAAGCTATAGGTCGTCAGGTATTGGTAGTTGTTCACTGCCTGGTTACCCAATATCCCATAGGAAGCCCTGAGTTTGATGTTCCCAAAGTTGCGTCTTACCCCATCCAGGAAGGCTTCGTCCGTAGCCCTCCAGGCCCCGGATACGGAAGGGAAGAAGCCCCAACGTAAGCCCTGGGCAAATTTGGAGGAACCATCATAGCGAAAGTCTACTTCCAGCATGTAACGGTTCAGGTACTGGTAATTGGCCCTGCCGAATAAAGAGTTCAGGGCTGTAATATAGGGATTGGAATTGGAGGTAGCAGACCCGGGAGATACCACCGAACCCGTGGTGGGAATACCGAGCGCACTGTCTGTATAATTGTATGAAATGTTAGAAGAATTACCCGTGGTACTCTCGTTGGAAGCCCCGATCAATGCACTGACTGCATGATCCCCGAAGTGACGGTCATAAGTGCCCATCAGGTTGATGTTGGTAAACAGGGTCTGACCATAAGCGTCTCCGGTCGTGCGCGTATTGCCGTAAACCCCTTCCGGATAAAAGTCCACCTGCAACTGGCGGGCGAATCCGTGGTTGTATGTCATGTCACCCCCAAATGTACCCCTGATCCCAAAGCCTTTTGGCAAACGAACGTCTACGTTCAGGTTGCCCATGACCTCATCATTGTCATTGAGGGTATAACCACCTTTTTGCAGGATACCCAATGGGTTGAACTGGGTCAGTACCGCGTTGGTCAGGTAACGGCCCAGGCTGTCCACCATGGAATAATTGGTAGGGGTCCTTTCGGCATCCGCCATTAGGAACCCGTTGTCGTAGGAGTTGTTCTTGAGCTCTGAATGCGTATAGGATATGCTGCCGGACGCCTTCAGGATGCCATAGTCAGAGGAAGCGCTCACCCGGAAGTTGTCCCTGGTAAATCCATAGTTGGGTCCTACAAAGTTGCTGGACTGGTCAACATAACCTGCCGACAACAGGAAAGTGGTATGCTCACCACCACCTGACAAGCTCACGTTATGGCTTTGCTGGGGAGCAGGGTGCAGGATTTGCTTGAGGAACCATTCATGATCTCCACCCTGTTGCAGGGCCTGAATATCCTCAGGCGTATAAATGGGCGCCTGCCCTACATTGGTCAGGGATTCGTTCTTATAGATGGCATTTTGCCAGGCTGGCAACGGAGAGAATAAAACCCTGGGATATTGTTCCCCCCACATGCCGCTATAGCTCACGGTGGGCGCCTGGTTCTTTTTTCCTTTTTTAGTGGTGACCAGTAGTACACCGTTGGCTGAACGTGAGCCATAAATGGCGCTGACCCCGGCATCTTTGAGCACCGACATACTTTCAATATCGGCAGGGTTAAGCATGTTCAAATCAGATACCCCATTGGGGGCGGTGATTCCATCAATGACCACCAATGGAGAGTTATCATTCATGGTATGCACACCCCTTATGTTAAAGTTGGGCGTAGATCCAGGTTCCGGATCGTACTGCTGAATGGTCAGGTTGGGAGACACCCCCTGGATTAACTGGGTCACATTCATACCTGGCTTACCCTCCAGCTCCGAAGGAGTGATCTGATCCACGGCCCCGCTCACGCTCACTTTCTTTTGGGTACCGTAGCCTACCACCACCACGTCATTGAGGTTGGAAGCGGCTGGCCTAAGCGCAATGTTAAGGGTGGTCCTTCCCTTGAGGGAAATATTCTGGGCCTCGTACCCAATGTAGCTGATGTGTAGTACGGCATTTTCCTCCACCTCAATGGAGAAGTTGCCCTTTTCATCGGTCATTACCCCTCTGTTGGTACCGGATACCGTCACCGATACCCCACCCAGGGGCAAACCCTGGTTGTCCGTTACCTTACCCTTAACCGTGACCTGGGCTGCCATAGCCCCTGGCGAACCAGGCGGAAGCAGCGGTGCCGCATCCACGACAATGGTTTTATCCACGATGTGAAAGGACAGCGGTTGGTCCTTGAAGCAACTGTCCAGCACCGCTTCAAGGGATATTCCAGTGGCCTGGAAATTCACTTTTTTGGCCTGATCCAGTAGCTCATCACTGTAGAAGAACAGGAAACCCGTCTGTTTTCGGATATCCTTAAATACTTTTTTGAGGGGAGCATTTCGTTCAGAAAGCGTGACTTTCTGGGAGAAACTCCTGGCACTCACTTGCAAGCAAGCCATGACTAAAAAAACTGAGCCCAGTTTGGTCATCATAAGCAACGTTTTGGTCAGTAAAAGGCGCCTGGGTGGCGCCGTTTTACAATAAGCGTCAATTCGCATACTTTTGCATTGTTTGGGTTAATCTTTAAGGTTGTGTATTCAAGCGTATATATCTAAGGGTACCCAAATACTCAAGGCGAAGTGTGCTCGACCCACACTTCGTTTTTCTTTTGGCCCTTTTGATGCCTTTAGCTGATATAATCCCTAGGGGATAGGTTTTATCCTGATCATACTCCCATCTTGTTCAAAGCGCGCCCTTACCCCCAATTCCAATGTGCGGAGCACATCGTACAAGGGTGCGTTCCTGGAAAATCCACCTGAATAGTGGTAAGCAATATTTCCATCAATAGAAAATTTCACATCATACCACCTGGCCAACTGCCGCATCACCTTGTCAATCGTTACACCTTCAAACAAAAACAATCCGTTTTTCCACGCCACTGCCTGATCCGTATCCACTGGTGCTACCTTCATGGTCAAGGTAGCTGGATTAAATATGACCTCTTCTCCTGGCTGAGGGAGTGCTTGTTGCCCCTCGTTTGCTACCCGGACAGCCCCCTGTAATAAGGAAGTATTCAGGGTAGGTTCGTCCGGATAAGCCATGATATTGAAGCGCGTCCCCAATACATCAACGTTGGTCTGGTTCACTTTTACCCGAAATGGATGGTGCGCATCCCCCGCCACTTCAAAATATCCTTCCCCGGTCAGTTCGACTTCCCTGGACTTACCGGTAAAAGCCGTTGGAAAGCGCAGAGAGGAAGCTGCATTAAGCCATACTTTGGTCCCATCAGCTAAGGTGACCTTATACTGTCCCCCCCTGGGGGTAACAATGGTATTATAAGTGACCGCTATCCCTTCGGGAACGCCTATACTGGGTGTAGCAACAGCACCGGTCGCATTGGGTTCATAAGCCACCTGCCCACCGCCCTGCTGCACGACCTCCGTTGGCCCCTGGGTAGCCAGTTCACCCTTAGACACAGAGTCCAGCTGTACCTTGGATCCATCTCCGAGGATAAGGATAGCCTTATTGGTACCAGGATTAACTTTTTCCACCTTAGCCAACTCCGGTGCAACAGCTACCGGCAAACCGCCCCTTTTGCTGCTGTACCACCATAAACTCAAGCCTAAAGCCACTAATACCACCGAAGCCGCCATGAGGTAATCCAGCCGGCGTAAAGGCGCTCTTCCCATTGAAGGCTGCGGCTGGTCTGGGGCCGAAGCGCCCAACCCAACCGGCTCCTGCGCCAACGGAATGCCGGCCTCTACTACCACCGGAGGAGCGGTCTCGCCCAGGGCCGCCTGGAGCATGACCTCACTTTGATCGGCGCTGAAAAAATCACTGTCTTCCGAAAACCCCTCCCAGTATTGTTCCATGAGTGCCTGCACCGCGGCCTGATGCTCAGGAGCGGTCATCAAGCTCATGAATTCGGTCCTTTCTTCGGCGGTAGCCGTTTTATCGAAATAGCGGCCGAATAAGTAAGCAATTCTGGTTGTAGGCATAGAAAAAACATGGTTGTCTAAGAGCTAAGACACCGGGAAGAAAAAAAAGAGGTAATAGGGGAAGAAAAAATTAAAAAATAACGATCGTGGTCGTTAAAATCAAGAGCAGCGCCTCCTTCTGCCTTCCATTAAAGGTCAGGTCCTGGCGTAGCGCCTTGAGGGCCAGATGCATGTGCTTTTTGACGGTTTCTACGCTGAGGTGTAATTGTTCCGCGATTTGGGTATGGCTAAGGCCCCCGCGCCTATGCAATAAATACACTTTCTTTTGTTGTGCGGGAAGCCGCTGAACAGCCTGATCCAATAATTGGGTATAGACTTCTACCGGGTCGGTTTCCTCCAAAGGATGCATTTCCGTAACTAAAAGGGATTCCTCCAATTGGGCCTGCCCGTTTCTTTGGCGGGCAATTTTGCGAAGGCTGTTGAAGGTCTGGTTGCGGGCCGTGGTGAACAGGTAGGCCTTAAAATCCCTGACATCGGCTAACAGGCTGCGCTTTAGCCATATGCGTACAAACACATCCTGAACAATTTCCTGGGTGAGGGTGGAAGATTCGGTTAAACGATGGATGTAAGCGCCCAGGCGTTGGTGCCAGGCGTAAAACAGCTCTGCAAAAGCAGCCTCATCTCCCTGGGAGACACGCGTAAGCTGTACCTTTTCCATATTTTCCGGCGAAGCAATCAATGAAAAGCTAAATCGTTTCAGAAGGAAAGGTAAATAAATACCCGAGAAAAAAAAAGGCGCTTCCACTAAAACTGGAAGCGCCCCAAATCAAAAGCCCCGGAGGACTTGATAAGAAAATTATTTTTTTACATCCACCGTAACGACCGCAGACAACTGGCTACCATAAGAACGGTGTATACCATCGGCATACTGGAGAGCCAAGGTATGTTTACCCGGTGTAAGGGCAATGGTCGTCTCCGTCTGCGCTTTACCAAAGTGCAGGTGCGTAGAATCTTTAGGCACTACCTGACCGCTGGGAATAGAATCACCCGCATCAATGAGCAAGTGGTGGTGACCAGAACCAGGCTTCAACGCGCCTGCTGTATCCAAGGCAATACCGTCTACACCGAATTCCACCTTTAATGGAGAAGTAACGGACTCCCCATCTTTAAGATTCTTAAAATATACTTTGGCTCCGGCAGGAACCGCAGGCAGCGGATCAACAGCGCCGGACATACTCATGTGCATGGAAGTGTCTTTGGCAGCAGCGGTTGTCGTATCCGTAGTAGTTGCTTTATCTCCGGAGTTATTACAGGCACCGAGTCCCATCAACAGAATAGCAGGGATCCATTTGATCGTATTACTCATAGTTTAACATTTGGGCACAAGGTAAGGATCTTATCCTTATTTTTAGCCCCAGTTATGTAAACGTATAATTCTATAACACATGAAAAAAGGAATGTCTATTACCCTGGTGTTGGCCTTGACCCTGGCGACCAGTGGGGCTTTCGCACAAACGCACCGTCCAGCCCCTCATCATCCCGTACACCACCGCGGGCGCCATAAAGCGCACCACAGGGCCCATCACCATGCGACCCATCATCCGGTGCACCACAATCCGCACCATTAATTAAATGATAATAATTTCAGGAAAAGCTGCCCCTTGCTAACACCAAGGTGCAGCTTTTTTGTAGCTATGAACTAAGGGTGTAACATTGCACTATGAAAAGAGTCGTTGTTACAGGGTTGGGGGCCCTTACCCCCCTTGGAAATGCCGTTTCGATTTTCTGGAATAACATCGTTGAGGGCAAAAGCGGCGCCGCTACTTTTACTCGTTTTGATGCTCATTTGTTCAGGACCAGATTTGGTTGCGAGGTAAAAGATTTTGACCCTACCCACGTCCTGGATAAAGGAGAAGTCCGAAAGACCGATCGCTTTACCCAGTATGCACTGGCTGCTGCAGCAGAAGCCATCTCCGATTCAGGTTTGACGTTCTCCAACATGGATCCCTTTGATATAGGTGTCATTTGGGGTACTGGGCAGGGTGGTATGGAAACCTTCGAAGAACAAGTAAAGGAATATGCTATAGGCGGATTTGTTCCCAGGTTCAGTCCTTTCCTGGTGCCCAAGATGATTGCCAACATGGCTCCCGCCATGATTTCCATTAAATATGGCCTGATGGGCAT
>CAJCIQ010000185.1 GCA_903970475.1 Beijerinckiaceae bacterium | reverse complement strand
CAATCAAAACCATAACTTCCATGAAGTACGTATTAAAGGCCTCTTTAATAGCGGCCATCCTATGCCCGGCAGCATTCTACAGTTGTTCTAAGAGCAGCAACTCCGGGACCACACCTACACCCGCCAACACGGTCAGATTATCCGCCAATGCAACTTTTGGGAACATCCTTACGGATAGCGCGGGGAACACCTTATACTTTTTTTCTCCGGACGTAAAAGGCCAATCCGTCTGTACTGGAGGCTGCCTTGCTGCCTGGCCATCCTTCTATACGCCGAAGATAACCTTAGACAATGGATTGCAGGATTCCGACTTTGCCGTTATACAACGTGTGGACGGCAGCCTCCAGACTACTTATAAAGGTTGGCCCCTGTATTACTATGCCAATGATACCAAGGCAGGTCAGATTAATGGTGACGGCTTAGATAATGTCTGGTTTGTCGCCAAACCCGACTATAGTGTTATGTTGGCCGAAGGAACACTTAAAGGCGCAGATAGTTTGAATTATGACTCGGCAGGACAGGTCACTACCACCGCTGTTTCCACCCAATATATTACGGATGACCGGGGAGTTACCCTTTATGCCTTCAGCCACGACAGCGCTGGCATCAACAAATTTACCACCTCCGATTTCAGTGATAACAGCATTTGGCCCATTTATCAGGTAAGCACCGTAGGCAAGGTTCCTTCTGTCCTGGCCCCCTCCAATTTTGCCATTATTAATGTCTTCGGCAAGTCTCAATTGACGTATAAAGGTTGGCCTCTATATTATTACGGAGGAGATGGTGGAGTGCGCGGCAATACGGCTGGGATAAGTATTCCCAAGTCTGGGTCAGACGTTTGGCCCGTGGTCAGGGAATATGCTGCTCCCGCGCCCTAGACACACTTACGCTTGGATCCGGATTGAGTCCAGGGTCCGCAAAGACATGATCAGTCGTATATAGCAAAAAGCATGCGCAGGGGGAATATATTCCAATTATAGGGAAGTTAATATTATATGTATTTACATATAAATGGCCTATTTTATACGTAAATACATATAAATTTAACTTTTTTCTTTATTCATTTTTTTTAGACTATATCTGGTGTGGGCGGTCTTGTACAGATGGCGTCTGCCAAGTGAAATCGTCGAAAAAGCCTGTTCAGAACGCGTCAGCAATGGAAAAATTTTCCAAAGTACCCCGCCGCTAAAAAAGAAAGCCCCCTGTAGAAACAGGAGGCATCTAACGATTGCTTGCCATATGAAAAATATGCAACTGGATTATGGTCAACTATAAAGGCGCAATCGTAGTTGTCGACCTCGACCTACCCGAAGGCAGGAAGCACAGTTGTTGAACTATTTCTTTTTAGTAGTGTCCATCTTAGCGGCAGCAGAGTCTACTTTCTTGGCAGTAGAGTCAACTTTAGCAGCAGAAGAGTCTACTTTTGCAGCAGCCGTATCAGTAGCGGCAGTTTTTGCGCTGTCAACAGATTCAGTTTTAGAACCTTCTGAATTACAAGCAGTTGCGAAAGCAACGATGGCGAGACCTAAAAATACCTTTTTCATCATGATGTTTTTTAATTGTGTATAAAGGATTCCCTCTTTATACCTGGATAAGAAAAAGGTAACCCGGATTTTTTAAAATAATTATTTTTCATCTTTGGGGTTACAAATTGCCTTAATTCGTATTAATATAAGCTGATAGTGAAAATTGGATCTACAGACGAACAATTATTAGCGGGATTGGCCCGGAATGACAGAAAGACCATTGAGATCTTATATAAGGAGTATTTCGGGATGGTGCAAGCCTTTATCCTGAATAACAATGGATCCGTAGATGATGCCAGGGATATTTTCCAGGAAACCATGATCGTACTCTATGAGAAGGCCTGTTCAGGCACTTTTGAGTTGACAGCCCAGATCAAAACCTACCTCTACTCCGTTGCCAGGAGACTGTGGCTGAAGCGTTTGCAACAAATGCAACGTTTCGGAACCAAAGTGGAAACCCTGGAAGAAGTAGTACAAGTGGATGAGGACCTGGAAGACCACCAGAAGAAGAATGAGGCCTACTTAATGATGGATAAGGCGCTGACGCGCATGGGTGAACCCTGTAAAAGTCTTTTGGAGGCTTATTACCTGCAAAAGAAGAGCATGCAGGAAATATCCAATGATTTTGGGTATACCAATGCCGACAATGCCAAAAACCAGAAGTACAAATGCCTGAATCGTCTGAAGAAGACGTTTTTTGCTCATTTTAATAAAAGCGACGGCTGAGATGGACGAAGTATTACTGCACGACGCAATTGACAGGTACCTGCGGGACGAGATGACCGAGCAGGAGCGTGCGCAATTTGAAAACCTTAGGAACACCAATCCAGAAGTGGATCAAATGGTGGTAAGCCAGACCTTCTTTCTGAGGGAACTGGAAACCTATGACCAAACCAAGGCTTTTGCCAATAACCTTCAGGAAGTGGAAACCCAACTTCAGGCGGAAGGCGCTTTGGCCCCTGAACCCCAACATGGGAAGGCCAAGGTCATCAACCTATGGAAAAAGTATCAACGCACCATTGTCGTTGCCGCCTGCATAGGGGGCTTCAGCGCCCTTTGTATCACTGGTTTGATGCTGGCTTTTTCTCCCAAGAATAACGCCCAGATCGTACAGTTGGTCAATAAGGTCAACAATCAGGAGACTTCACTGAAAGCCATCCACCAGCAACTCAATGAGGTAAAGTCCAAAATAGATCCCAAGGCTGATTTGAAAGGAACAGGCACCAGCTTCCTCATTGACGGAAGGGGTTATCTGATTACCAATGCCCACGTCGTAAAGGATGTTTCTACCGTATTTGTGCAAAATATGAAGGGAGACAATTTCAAAGCTCGTATCGTGTTTGAGAATCCACTCCAGGATTTAGCCATCCTCAAAATTGACGACTCCGATTTCCACTACCAGGGCCCTCTGCCCTATGGCATTAAAAGGGGTGGTTCTGACCTGGGCGAGTCCATATTTACCCTGGGTTATCCCCGCCCCGAAATCGTATTCGGTGAAGGATACCTGAGTGCCATAACCGGGTATAACGGAGATTCCAGCAGCTACCAGATCTACGTACCGGCTAACCCCGGCAATAGCGGCGGCCCCGTACTCAACAGCAAGGGTGAAGTGATCGGTATCCTGAGCACCAAACAAAGAGAAGCAGACGGTGCTGTATTTGCGCTGAAGTCTAAGAATATATATATGGCGCTGGATTCCTTAAAAAGGGATACAACCCAGACCTACCCCAATATCCACGTATCCTCCATTTCTATTATAACTAAATTGGACAGAAGCGCCCAAATCAAAAAGATCGAGGACTACGTATACATGGTGAAGGGATACTGATTTGTTTTTTTTAAGTGAAGTCAACGCATAATTTTGGTGGCATGAAAATGCCGCCATTTTTTTTATGCTGCATCCTTAGCCTAACACTGACCCAGGCAAAGGTCCAGGCTCAAACACCCAATATCATCTTCATCTATACAGACGACGTGGGTTATGGAGACCTAAGCTGCTATGGTGCTACCCAAATCCGTACACCCAATGTAGACCGGCTGGCAACGGAAGGACTGCGCTTTACCAATGGACACTGCGAGGCTGCCACCTGCACCCCTTCCCGCTTTTCTGTTATCACCGGAGAATATGCCTGGAGGCAAAAAGGGACAGGGATTGCCAGAGGAAATGCTGGGTTAATAATACAGATTCAGAGAAAAACAATTGCGAACATTCTTCAGTCAGCAGGATATACCACAGGCATCGTGGGAAAATGGCATTTAGGACTGGGAGGTGCCGACGGACCGGATTGGAATGGGGATGTAAAACCAGGTCCGCTGGAATTAGGCTTCAACTACAGTTATATTATTCCTGCTACCCTGGACAGGGTACCTATCCGATAAGGCGATAGATTTTATAAAGGCCAATAAGGATCATCCTTTCTTTCTCTATTATGCTACGACCGATATACACGTACCCCATATGCCCAACTATGTTTTTCATAACCAGAGTAGTCTGGGTCTGAGGGGAGACGCCATCCTCCAGATGGATTGGTGTGTGGGCAGGATTCTTCAAACTTTGGACAGCCTGGGCCTGACTCAAAATACCTTGGTGATCTTCAGTTCCGATAATGGACCCGTGGTTGATGACGGATACGCTGATGGATCGGTCGAACACCTGGGCTCCCACGCACCTGCCGGCCTCTTACGGGGAGGCAAGTACAGCAAATTCGAAGGTGGGACCAGGGTTCCCTTTATAGTGCGCTGGCCAGGGCATGTACAGCCGGGCACCAGTGATGCCTTAGTATGCCAGTTGGATTTTGCCGCCAGTTTTGCCGGCCTTACCCACCAGGCACTAAAGCAAGGCGATTTCCCCGACAGTTATGATGTGCTGGATGCCTTGTTGGGCAACACCGCCAGAGGCCGGGATTACCTGGTGGAAGAAGGTTATGGGCAGGCCATCATCCAGGGCAAATGGAAGTACATACCTGCTGCCCCCGGCCCAAAACGGGACAACACGGTAAACATAGACCTGGGCAATGACTCGGTTCCCCAACTCTATGACCTCAGTACCGATATAGGAGAAACCCGTAACTTGGCCGCCGAACATCCCGAAATCGTTAAAGAACTGGACACGTTGCTCAAATCTGTTCAAACAAGCCCTCAGTCCAGGCACTGATTATTAAAATAATGAACCAGGAGATATTCTAAGAAATTCTTGCCAGGGAAGACCGACATCGCCTATAAGTAAGATCCTATCTGGGTTAAAACGCTTTTTAAATGCAATCATCCCTCCACCAGAAAGGGAAGAGCCACTTTTTACCTCCAGCCCAATAACCTTATCCCCCTTTTTCAATACGAAATCTACTTCATCATTTCCTTCTCTCCAATAGTGAATGGAGAATCCATCTATAAATGATTGATTAATCAGATAAGCCCCTATGGCTGATTCTACCATTCTTCCCCATTCATTAGGTTTGGTTTGAACTGTTTTAAACTTATCCTCCCTCTGAGCACTGATCAAAGCAGTGTTATGTACCTGAAATTTTGGGCTTGATGCCCTTTTGCTAATTTCATTGGTAGAAAATTTCTCCAGCCCTGCCAGTAATCCTGCCGTATCCAACAGCTTTAAGTAATGCGACAATGTGGTGGTGTTCCCAGCATCAAGTAATTGCCC
>CAJCIQ010000184.1 GCA_903970475.1 Beijerinckiaceae bacterium | reverse complement strand
CGCCAAAGATGGGACTGGCCGCATAAAGATCAGGTTGGCTTTTTTGCCTTCCGTAATACTGCCCACCTCCTGGCCCACCCCCATGGCGTAGGCCCCATTGATAGTAGCCGCGTTGATGGCCTCCTCCGGGGTAAGTTTCATTTGGATACAGGCCAGGGCTACCACAAAATTCATGTTTCCACTGGGACAGGAACCTGGATTGTAGTCGCTGGCTAAAGCCAGGGTCAACCCGGCATCCACCATAGCCCTGGCCGGGGGATAACCCATGCGCAGGAAAAAAGCCGCTCCCGGAAGCAAAGTGGCAATGGTGGCTGATCCTTGCAGGCAGGCTATTTCCTCCTGGCCTATGGTCTCCAGGTGGTCAACAGATAAGGCTTCAACGGCCACCCCAGCCTGTACACCACCGGAACGGTTTAGTTGATTGGCGTGGATCTTTGGTATTAATCCCCGCTCCAGGCCTGCCCTGCATATCCTTTCTGTCTCGGGTTGGGTA
Organism: Beijerinckiaceae bacterium; assembly: GCA_903970475.1. Taxonomy (GTDB): domain Bacteria; phylum Bacteroidota; class Bacteroidia; order Chitinophagales; family Chitinophagaceae; genus Dinghuibacter. The sequence continues at coordinate 6,953 of CAJCIQ010000184.1, read as the reverse complement.
AAAAAACCTTCCTCGCAGAATACGTCTATATAATCGGCCAGCCCTTCGGCCTCAATCAGGGGGAGCATTTCTTCCAATACAAGGTCTATGTATGCATTGCGGTTATTTTTGAAGGCCACTGGAAAAGCATGCGCACCCAGGAAGGTCGCCCGGACAGGAATGGGGGCGTTCTGTTTCAACCGGCGAATCACCCTGAGCATTTTCAGTTCCGCTTCCGTGCTCAGGCCATACCCGCTTTTGATTTCTATCGCACCCGTCCCCATCCGCATACATTCCAATAAGCGGTTATAGGCCATATCGTAGAGGTCCTCTTCCGGGGTCTCGGCCAACTTCCTGGCGGAGTTCAGAATACCTCCCCCTTTGGCCGCTATTTCTGCGTAAGATTTTCCTTTTATCTTATCTACAAACTCCTGCTCCCGGCTTCCGGCAAAAACGATATGGGTGTGGGAATCGCACCAGGCAGGGAGAACGAGGGCGCCCCCAGCGTCGATTTCCCGGATGGGACCGCCAGCCTGGTCGGACGTATCGCCCGGGCCGCGTCGGCTATCGGATGCGCCGGGGTCGTGGGTTGCGCCCCGCCAATCCTCCTCCATAGACCCGAAGGCGGAAATACGTCCTTCCCGGATAAGCATCCAGGCATTTTCCAGGCAGAGGAAATCACTCAGGCAATTGCCTTTTAAAGGGCGGCTTTGCGTTCTTATCCCGGCCAACTGGCCAATATGGTGGATGAGCAGGGATTCCATAGACAAATGAGTTATTCTTCGTAAATGTCCGTTTGTTGGGCGATTTGCTGCCTGTATTTTTCATACAGGCGGGACTTGGATACAAATCCCATAAAGCGTTGCTGGGCGTCTACTACCGGAAGGTACCAGGTTTGGGTATGGTCAAAGGTCTTCATAACCTCTGTCATGGGCGTGGAAATGGGCACTATTTCAGCAGGCAACTTTACCAATGCATCTATGGTTGCTTTGTCGTCCCTGTCGATTTGAAACAGCAAAGGTTTGATATCGCTTAGTTCAATGACCCCAGCCAGCCGGCGCTCCTGATCTACGACCCCTAATATGGGGGTATCATCCCTTTCAACGTGACGGATCAGGTCCTTTAAAGAATCGCCCAGGTGCAACGTATGGTGGTCATGCTGGATCAAACTGGCCAGACTTAAGGAAGACAATATGTTCCGTTCCCGCTTATGGGTGAAGATCTGTCCCGATAAAGCCAGTTGCTTAGTCTCCATATAATAGGGTTCAAAGGTTTTGGCAATGAAGTAGGCTATAGAAGACACGATCATCAGGGGAATGAAAAGCTCATACCCGTTGGTGATTTCTGCGATCAAAAAGATAGCGGTCAGGGGACAATACATGACGCCGCTTAACAAGCCGGCCATGCCAACCAAGGTAAAATTGCCCTCGGGCAAATGTAGCCAACCGGTTAGGTTGCCCAAACGGGAAAGGAAGAATCCCCAATAAGCCCCTACAAATACCGAAGGGGCAAAGTTTCCGCCATTGCCACCTGAGCCAATGGTAATGGCAGCTGCTATTGGCTTGAGAAACAGGATGCAACCAGTAAATACAAGCAGGAGCCAATCCTGACGCAAATGCTGGAGAAAACCTGGATGGGGAAGTATCTTGTCAGGGGTGCCGTTGGCCAGCATCTTCACACTGTCATAGCCTTCTCCGTAGAGGGGAGAAAATATAAGGAAACACCCTGCAAGCATTAGCCCTCCAATCAGCGCTTTGATGTATGGATTGGTCTTCCAATGATGGAACCGACCATCCACGTTTCTAAAGATGCGCGCATAATATAACGAAAGGAATCCTGCCCCAATCCCCATAAGCACGTAATAGGGTACATTGTTGTAATTGAAACTTTCTTTGAGCACGAAATTGAAGAGATTGGATTCACCCAGGGAAACCTTGGATATTAAGGCGCCAACAACGGCGGCAATGATCAAAGGCACAAAATAATTGACCATAGTTTCCACCAGCAGCACTTCTATGGCAAACATGACCCCCGCAATAGGTGCATTATATACGGCAGCTATCCCTGCCGCTGCGCCGCAGGCAATCATAAGCATGCGTTCAGAATAACTCAGCATGCCTAACCTGCCCACTGTAGATCCCAATGAAGCTCCGGTAGCCACAATAGGGGCTTCCAATCCGGCAGACCCCCCTGAACCTACAGTCAGGGCGCTGGTGATAAAATGTACATAGTTATTACTGGGTGGAATATAGGCATTTCTGCGTTTTATGTTACGCAGGACCATGGCTATACCTTTTTCTATTTTCCCCTTGAAAAAGCGCTGGATGATCCAGGTGGTTAAGATCAGACCAGCAGCGGGGCAAAGGAGGTAGAGGTATTCCCTTCCGCTAAAGCCTTGTACCACCTTTTCCACCTCATGTACGGATCGTTTCAACAGCACTGCCATGAAACCGGAAACAAATCCTACCAGGGTAGCCGTTAGGATGATGTATTGAACTTTGGAAACCCTGCTTCGGATCAGGTAAACACCGTTCTGATAAGCCCGAACCAATTTTCTCCTGGATGCATATAGTCTAGTCGGCATCTGCAAAAGTACGGTCAATTACCAAATGTTCAGCCCATATCTGTGTGCCCACTCCTGAGCCCTGTCATATCCTGCGTCGGCATGACGAAACACACCTAAGGCAGGATCATTGTGCAGGACCCTGCTCAGGCATTGATCCGCTCTATCTGTACCATCGGCCACTACCACCATGCCCGCATGTTGGGAATAACCCATGCCTACCCCACCGCCATGGTGAAAGCTTACCCAGGTGGCGCCACCCGCTGTGTTTCCCATGAGGTTCAGCAACGCCCAGTCGCTGACTGCGTCTGTGCCATCTTTCATGGCCTCTGTTTCCCGGTTAGGGCTTGCCACAGAACCGCAATCCAGGTGGTCCCTTCCAATAACAATCGGGGCTTTTACCTTACCCGTTCGAACCAGGTCATTGAATATCAGACCAGCCTTTTCTCTTTCTCCCATACCCAACCAGCAAATGCGGGCGGGCAACCCCTGAAAGGCCACTCTTTCCCTGGCTGCATTCAACCAATGAATGAGGTGGGTGTTTTCAGGAAAGGCCTCCATCAAAGCCTTGTCCGTCGTATAAATATCTTCCGGATCCCCGCTAAGGGCCACCCAACGGAATGGGCCTTTGCCTTCGCAGAACAAGGGACGTATATAGGCAGGTACAAAACCAGGAAAATCAAAGGCATTCTCTACCCCACCCTGACGGGCAAATTCCCGTATATTGTTACCATAATCAAAAACAATGGTTCCTCTTTCCTTGAGGGCCAACATACGATAAACATGTCTGGCCATGGAAGAAATAGCCCTTTCCTCATAGCCCCGGGGATCGTTCTTTCTCAGATCAGCCGCTTCTTCCAGCGTCAGTCCATTGGGAATATATCCATTGAGGGGATCATGTGCCGACGTCTGATCGGTAAGCACGTCTGGTACAATTTCATCCTGGAGCAAACGGCCGAGGATGTCACCAGCATCGCCCACCAAACCAACCGATATTGCCTCTCCCTTTGCTTTGGCTTCAGTTACCCAGGCTATTGCCTCGGCATAATCGTGCGTCATCCTATCGAGGTAACGCGTGTCCACCCGTTTTTGAATGCGGGCAGGATCAACGTCAATGCCTAAAAAAGTAGCACCCGCCAACGTAGCTGCCAGGGGCTGAGCGCCACCCATGCCACCCAATCCAGCAGTTACCACCAGCTTTCCTTTCAAGGTTCCTCCAAAGTGCTGGCGTCCGCAAGCAGCAAAGGTCTCATAAGTACCCTGTAGAATCCCCTGGGTGCCTATATAAATCCAGCTACCCGCTGTCATCTGCCCGTACATCATCAGGCCCCTGTCCCTAAGTTCATTAAAGTGCTCCCAGGAGGCCCATTTGGGCACCAGGTTAGAATTGGCGATCAACACCCTGGGGGCCATAGGGTGGGTCCGTACTATACCAACCGGCTTACCGCTTTGTACCAACAGGGAATGGTGTTCATCCAATTCCAGCAATAAGGAAATGATCTTTTGCAAACTTTCCACGTTACGGGCCGCCTGTCCTATACCTCCATAGACGACCAGTTCGGCTGGATTTTCCGCCACCGAGGCGTCCAGGTTATTGAGGAGCATCCGTAAAGGGGCCTCTGTTTGCCAGCTTTTGGCGTGTAAGGTATTTCCGCGGGGGGCGGAATACTGGGGATGGGCCGCATAACGGCTCAGGAAAGTTGCGACAGCATCGGGGGCTAAGGTCTCGGAAATCATATAGCAAATGCTTTATGTAAGGCGTGAGGAGAAGTGTGGATAAAACGGGAAGCGGCGACCATATCGTCGTGCAATACCCGGTCTTTATCATTAAAGGAAACTTTGGCGCGGAAAGTTTCCACTACTGATTCTAATAAAGGGGAACTCTTTAAGGGACGGCGGAATTCCAAAGCCTGGGCAGCGCACATCAGTTCAATACCAAGTATCTTCTGGACGTTCTCCATGACCCGGAAACATTTGGTCGCCGCATTGGCGCCCATGCTTACGTGATCCTCCTGTCCATTGGAAGAAGTGATGGAATCCACCGAAGCCGGCGTGCACAATTGCTTATTTTCACTGACGATCCCGGCAGCCGTATATTGGGGTATCATGAAGCCCGAGTTCAAACCTGGGTTTTTCACCAGGAACAAAGGCAGGCTCCTGGAGCCACTCAACAACTGGAAAGTCCTGCGTTCGGAAATACTTCCTATTTCAGCCAGGGCCAAGGAAAGATAATCCAGGGCCATTGCCAGGGGTTGACCATGGAAGTTCCCTCCGCTTAATATAAGGTCCTCTTCCGGGAAGATATTGGGATTATCGGTAACGGCGTTTACCTCTGTCAGAAATACATGGAGGACGTGCTCGAATACGCCCCTGGAAGCGCCGTGAACCTGAGGTATACAACGGAAGCTATAGGGGTCCTGAACCTGGGCTTTGGGACGGAAAGCTATCCCTGACCCCTTCAGGTATTCCCTCAGCCTTGCGGCCGTTTCGACCTGGCCTTTGTGGGGCCTGACGGCATGAATATGGGGATCCAGGGGTTCCGGGCTGCAATCGAATCCATCGGAAGACAGGGCCCCTATCAGGTCTGCCCAATCCAGTAATCGCTGGGTTTGGGCCAGGATGTACATACCATAGGCGCTCATAAACTGAGTGCCGTTGATCAGGGCAAGGCCTTCTTTGCTGCGCAAATGAATAGGATCCCAACCTTTTTCAGCCCATACTTTTGCAGAAGGCCGGCGAACTCCGCCCTCTACCACTTCACCGAGGCCAATCAAAGGCAGGCAAAGGTGACTTAAGGGAGCCAGGTCCCCGCTGGCGCCAAGGGAACCTTGTGTATATACCACGGGGAGCAGGTCTTCATTATACAAATCCAACAACCTTTTTACCGTATCGACCTGTACCCCTGAGTGGCCATAGCTTAAGGATTTGATCTTCAGGGCCAGCATCAGGCGCACAATAGGGGTAGGCACCAATTCTCCCATCCCACAGGCGTGGGATTTAAGGAGGTTAGCCTGGAGTTGCTCCGTCTGATCAGGATCAATCCGTACATTTTGCAAAAAGCCAAAACCCGTATTGATTCCATAATACAACTTTCCATCCGCTTTATCCTTACCATCGAGGTAGTCCCTACAAGCCACGATCTTTTCGTGGGCGGTAAACGTAATGGAAATCTGTTGTCCATAATCGAGCAGGGATTTAATCTGCTCGAAGCTTAGCCAGCGCCCATCCAATGGTAAATAGTTATAGCTCATGCACCCGTTTGCCTGCAAAGTAAATCCATTTGCGTAATAACAATAAATACTATTTTTGGGCACAATTGATAACAAAACGGCATCAATGGACATCCGCCAATTGACCTATTTCCAGGCAGTCGCTGCTGAACTTCACTTCAACAAAGCGGCCCAGAAATTAAACATCGCCCAACCAGCCTTAAGCAGGCAAGTCAAATCACTGGAAGAAGAATTGGGTGTGCTACTACTGGACAGGGACCAGCGCAATGTTGCCTTAACACCTGCCGGGGCTTACCTAAGGGACGCTACGGGCCCTTTATTGGAGCAACTATCCGCTATTGCCCATAAGGTCAGGCAAGTAGCCGATGGGCTGGAGGGAGAAATCAGGATAGGCTACACAGGGTCTTGCGTCAATACCGTTCTACCCTTGCTATTACCCGTTTTAAACCAACGCTTTCCCCTGATTCAAACCTACCTATCTGAGATGACTTCGGCTACGCAATTGGAAGCCATCAAAGCCAGGCACCTGGACATAGGCATATTAAGGAATCCACCGGCCCACCCGCTGTTGGCGTCTTTACCCGTTTGGAAAGAACCCTTTTACCTGGTCTTGCCTTTGGGGCATCCCCTGACCAAAGCCAGGTTTAAAAGCCTGACCCAGGTTAGCACAGAAAAGTTCATCCTCCCGCCCAAACATGACGGGGAATTATACCATGAACATATCCTGGGAATTTGTGAAGAGGCAGGGGTGCATCCTTTAATCGCCCATGAGTCTACCCATGGACATACCATCGTGAAATTGGTGCAAACGGGTCTGGGTATTTCCATTTTACCTCAGACGTTTCAAAAGCTCTACGCCCATAGCGTAAAATTTCTGCCCATCCCCCATACGGAAAGACAGGCAGAATTGACGGCCGTATGGCTGCGAGAGCACCATAATACCACCTTAGAAAGGTTATTGAGCATCGTAAGAGAACATGCTTCTAACGAACATTGAGTTTAGGGAACTCAAAGCCCGGAAGTATCCTCATATAAATGCATCATATTTATAAAATTCACCGGTTCGGCTCTCTCCACTTCTTCTTTCAACCGGTTGTAAACTACTTCAACATAAAAGTCGTGGAGAGCAAAAATGCGTACGGCTATATGTTCGAAGGTTCTCTCAAATTCTAATTGTCCGT
>CAJCIQ010000183.1 GCA_903970475.1 Beijerinckiaceae bacterium | reverse complement strand
AAGGAATTTATTACCAAATATTTTGATGCAGTACACCTGGAAAGTATCCGTCATCAGAATAAAGTGATGAATGAAGAATAAGCGAACGATCCCCTTTTCAACGGCCTCGTGCGACTATTACTTTGATGCGGATGCCACCCGCCTGGAGGAGCTGGCGCCTAGGGACAGAACTGTTCTCATCACCGATGAGCACGTCTTTGCCAAGCACCAGGCCCTCTTCGGGGATTTCAATACCATTGTCCTGAAACCAGGGGAAGAAGGTAAAGTTCAGGCGACCATTGATTCCATCATAGAGCAACTCCTTGATTTTGAGGCCGACAGGACCTGGACCCTGGTAGGCGTTGGTGGGGGTGTGATCACCGATATGACGGGCTATGTAGCCGGCATCTACATGAGAGGTGTACGCTTTGGCTTTATACCCACCAGCATTCTGGGCATGGTCGATGCTTGTATAGGAGGAAAAAACGGCATTGATGTAGGCATATACAAGAACATGGTTGGCCTGATCCGTCAGCCCAATTTCCTACTCTACGATATATCCTTGTTGAAATCCCTTCCGGAAGATCAATGGATCAATGGAATGGCGGAAGTCATCAAACACGCCTGCATCAAAGATGCGCCCATGTTTAAGCTCCTGGAAGAACATAAACTGTCCGACTTCCGAAAGGATAAGGATCTCTTAAGCAAACTCATCAAACGCAACGCTATGCTGAAAACCAAAGTGGTGCAGGAAGATGAGTTTGAAAAAGGGGACAGGAAGCTCCTGAACTTCGGTCATACCCTGGGTCATGCTATCGAAAACATGTATGAGTTGCCCCATGGGCACGCCATTTCCATAGGGATGACAGCGGCTTGTTACCTGTCAGCCAGGCTCACTGGTTTTGCCGAAACCGAACGGGTCGTGAAGGTGTTGGATAAGTATGGACTGCCAACGTATGCTGACTTTGACGCTGAGAAGGCCTGGGAGATCCTGAAAATGGACAAAAAGCGCACCACTCAGTCCATGAATTATGTCCTGTTGAATAAAATTGGAAAGGGCGTTATTCAATCCATTCCTTTGGACGGACTACAATCTTTACTTTTTGAATTTGTAGCACAATGATCGTTTCTATACAGCCTTCGGGGATCTCCGGTCCTTTGCAGGCGCCTGCCTCCAAAAGCTCTATGCAAAGGGCTTGTGCGGCAGCGCTATTGCGCAAGGGTCAAACCATCCTGCATAACCCCGGGCATTCACACGATGACCTGGCAGCCTTAGATACCATTCAGAAATTAGGGGCCCGCGTTTCCTCCGTTGAGGTTGTAGAAGCTGGCCTTGGGGTCAAACAATTGCATATCCAAAGCCAGGGTGTCCATCCTGTTTCTGCCGAAATCAATTGCGGGGAATCAGGTCTGGGTGTACGCATGTTTACGCCCATCGCGGCTTTAAGCGCCGAACCTTTGGTGATCAATGGAAAGGGAAGCCTGCTTACGCGCCCTTTGCATTTCTTCGATGAGATTTTTCCTCAGTTGGGTATTTCCATTACTTCTCGCCAGGGACACTTGCCTTTGCATATTCATGGGCCCTTGAAACCCGCGTCCATTACCGTGGACGGTTCTTTGAGTTCCCAATTCCTGACGGGATTGCTCATGGCCTTTGCGGCTGCGGGCGCTACTGATCAAGTGATCACCGTCAATGATCTTAAGAGCAAACCTTATATAGACCTAACCTTAAAAGTGCTGGGTGCTTTTGGGTGGCGTGTGACGCATCGCCAATATGAGACCTTTCATTTTTCAGCTTCTGCATCCGGTGCGACTGCCCATGTCGGCAAGCTTGAATACCGGGTCGAAGGCGATTGGAGTGGAGCAGCCTTCCTGCTGGTAGCCGGAGCTATTGCCGGTCAAGTGGACATTCGTGGACTCGATATTGATTCCGTGCAGGCAGATAAAGCGATCCTCAATGCATTGCGGGATAGTGGCGCAACGCTGGTTACTGGTGCGGACAAGATCGTGGTTGGACCCCCTTCGATCAGCGTAGCTGCCACCGTGGATGCCGCCGCTGCAAGCGTCGCGGGCGCGGTCACTTTGAAGCCCTTCGTTTTCGACGCCACCGACTGCCCTGACTTATTCCCTCCATTAGTGGCCCTGGCTTCCTATGCAAACGGGATAACGGAGATTAAAGGGGTAAGCCGCCTGGCCCATAAGGAAAGCGATAGGGGCACTACCTTGAAAGAGGAGTTTGCCAAATTGGGTATTCAAGTTGACCTGGACGGGGACCTGATGCGTGTGCACGGTGGGACTGGTTTAAAAGGCGCCAAGGTTCATTCCCGTAACGACCACCGAATTGCCATGGCTTGCGCTGTGGCTGCTTTACAGGCAGAAGGACCCGTAGTGATTGAAGAAGCCCAGGCCGTCAACAAATCCTATACTGATTTTTACGAGGACCTGCGCACCTGGGGTGTTCCGGTCCAGGTATTATAACTTTACACACATGAACAGTTTTGGACGCCTTTTTAGGGTACATATATTCGGAGAGTCACACGGTCCTGAGGTAGGAGTCGTTATCGACGGCTGCCCTGCGGGATTGTCCCTGCCTGCCGACGACTTTACCCCAGATATGGAGAGACGCAAATCCGGCGCAAAAGGTACTACTCCCCGCAAGGAGGATGACATTCCTTTTTTCCGCAGCGGCGTGTTCAACGATAAAGCTACCGGCGCTCCCATTACCATCGCCTTTGAGAACAACAACACCCGCAGCGGTGATTACGAGAAGCAAAGAGCTACCCCCCGACCCGGCCATGCAGACTTTGTGGCCCACCATAAGTATGGAGGTTTCGAAGATTACAGGGGTGGGGGACATTTCAGTGCCCGCCTCACTACCGGCATCGTCGCCGCTGGTGTCGTAGCCAAAAAGATATTGAAAGCCTTCGATGCGGCCATCGAAGTAGAAGCTTATATCACGGAAGTAGCCGGAGAAAGTGACTCTGAAAAAGGACTGCAAAAAGCCATTGACGCTAAAGACAGCGTTGGTGGTATCATAGAATGCAGGGTCAAAGGCTTACCCATCGGATTGGGTGAACCCTTCTTTGATTCAGCGGAATCCCTGCTAGCCCACGCTGCCTTTGCCATTCCCGCCGTCCGCGGCGTGGAGTTCGGTACCGGCTTTGCTGCCGCCCGGATGTTTGGGTCCCAGCACAATGACGCCATCCTAAATGCAGACGGCCATACAGCAACCAACCATGCCGGTGGCATTGTAGGTGGTATCACCAATGGAAACGATGTCGTCTATCGCATAGCCATCAAACCAACCTCTTCAACGCCCAAAGAACAACAAACCCTGAACTGGGATACCAATACCGTAGAAACCTTCTCCGTGAAGGGACGACACGACCTCTGCGTGGCGCTCCGTGCGCCGGTGATCCTGGAGGCCATGACTGCCATCGTCTTTGCCGATCTGCTCTTGATAGAGGGGAAGCCGGCGCGGGTGATAGGGTAGGGTTGAAATCCTAAGATGGGAGATCGTACAGCGTCCTCTTTGAGGTTGCCATTGACGTCATAGGCATAGTCCGGTGAGCCGGAATGAAGGATCTGATGAATAAGTCCAGAGCCATGTAAAGTATATGGTAGGAATGCGAATAAGAGTATATAATAAATCGGCGGAACACCAGCGGGATTGGAGAACATTCCTAATTAGGATAAGGGAGGGTATACATGCGGACTTTTTACACTAGAATCTTCATAACTGCAATTCTCTGAAAAAGGAAAAAACTTTAGCTAATACGCAAAAACATTCTAAAATGTAGAATATTATATGCGATAATCAAATGGTTTATATAACCATAGAAATAAAAATTCCCATTAAAGCAACTTAGGAATAGGAATCCTGTATACTTTTGATTGACAGGATATAGGATAGAATAAATAAATAGTGGAGATATGAGCACAGCTATCCAAACTTCTAAAGTTATCCAGGGCGATTTCGCCCTCATTCGATCAATCGATAGGATACCTGAGATTTGTATATCTATACGAATTGCTCAAGTGGATTCATTTCTGCAAAAGTTAATACCCGTATTGGTTTCGGCTGATGTTAAGATAAAGTGGATCGCTGATCAGCTAACGTTAAGCAGATTCCTGGCAAATGGCTTCAAAGGTGATCATGTCGGGACGGCCTTCATTATCGAGCACAAACAGTTATTTAGCGATATGAATGCGGGGATGCTGGGGCCCCAGGCTGTCGGAAGGTTTGCGACTATTTATCCAGTTTCCATGACCCAAGGTGTAGTACTTACCAAAGCATTGGTGGCGCTGGCAGAGAATTATCAAGGCCCGCAAATTCAGGCCTATTATCAGATTAGCCCTTGTATATACTGGAAGGAAAAGCCGCCTAAGGAATTGGTGGCGGAAAAAAATAATGCAAGGAAATTAGTGGGGAAAAACATTGGCGGCTTTATCCCTACGGCCCTTATCCGGGAGGCGCCCAAGGGGGACATTTATAAGGGTGTAGGCTTTAAATCTTTTCGCCTGTATGAAGTATGTATTAAGGAAGGGCGGCCCTGGGTATTAGAGGATGCGCATGGACGGGATATAAGGGACCGGTTGTTCTGGCAACGGACAGTCCTGGAAGAAATCGGATCTCGTATTCCCACACCGAAGGTGCTGAAGTCAGTCGTTAAAAACGGAAACGGGTATTTGATCCTTGAATTTATAGAGGGGAATTTGCTGCCTGTTGTATTAGACCGCTTAAGGAATAACTTATCCTGGCAGGATATTCCAAAAGAAACCAGAAGGGAAATGCTGGGCTATTATCTTCAGATCTTATCCATTGTTGAGCAAATACATTCGCTGGGCTATATACACAGGGACCTTCAGGACAATAATTTCATCATTAAACCCAAGGGTGAGGTATATATCTGTGATTTTGAACTAGCCTATAGCTTGGAAAAAGCATTTCCTGCTTACCCCATGGGCACTTTCGGATATGTATCTCCTCATCAAATGATGGGAATCACGCCCACTTTTCAGGACGATGTATTCTCTTTGGGCGCCTTGTTGTATTTCTTCCTTATGGGCGTCCACCCTGGTGTGTTAATCAATGCGTACGATGTAAATATGCGTAAGCTGGCGTTGATCCAGGATGAAAGGCTTTGCAGTCTTATACGGCGCTCTTTATCGGAACCGGAGGTTCGGCCTTCGCTTGAAGCGCTGAGGGAAGGGATTCAGCAATCCATGGACCTATTAGGCGTATAATATGAATACCAAAAGCTGGACAATTGTAACGGAGGTTATAAGGGACGGGCTCATCTTCCTGTTTTTCTTTATTGCTTGTTCCAAGCTGCTCCGTTATCATGCGTTCACTGATTCCATCATGGCCCAGCCGCTGCCCTGGTTCCTGCAAATGCTGGTGATTTATACTTTACCCTACATCCTCCTATTGATCTCCGTTCTATTGATTATTCCAAGATGGAAACTCTTGGGCTTATACGCCGCTTTCGTTTTTATGGGCGTTATCAGTACTTACATCCTACTCATACTATGTCATCTGTTCCCTAGGATACCCTGTTCCTGCGCAGGGCTGTATACGGACATTACCTGGACCAACCAGTTGTTGATCAACCTAGGTATCCTTTCCATGGTGTCCCTTGGTATCTATGGTACAAAATTGATTCACCTTAAAAAAATGATGTATGAAAAAACAAATTAAACTACTGTTTGCCCTGGTGGCTGCCGGGGCTGGGATTTGGACGGCGTTTGGTTTTCAAAGCGCACCGTACTATTATACAGTGACTAGTGGAGGTTACTATTACGAATACAATGCATCGTATAAAGCTAGATCATGTGGGCTGTCAGCATCAGACGATTATTGTGTATATTCATGCCCTACCTTTGTAGGTTCATATGCTACTTCTGGGGAACTTGTTCTTGCAGGAGCTACAGGTGAATTTTTTAATAAAATTTATATTTACTGATTTTATAATTATCTGGGGTTCTGGGCAATACCCGATAAATTGATCTCATATTGAGGGATGGGCATCACATAACGGAGATCATTGGGTGGGAGGTTAATGGTTTGCCCATTTAATACCCTTGTTAGCGTAATATTCTGCCCTTCCTTGTTATAGCGTTTCAAATCCCCCCAACGCAGCCCTCTCCAAACCAACTCCTTCTTCCTTTCCGTCCAGATCAAGGGCAGTACGGCCTGTGGGGTAACAGCCGTCGGCAATTTGGCCCCATGTACATATCGTTTAGCCAGCAAGGTGTTTAGGGACTGCATCGCAGCCGTCGTATTACCAGCCCAGGCCAGGCATTCGGCCTGTATCAGGTAAATCTCATCTGCGGCAATACCTGTAAAAGGATACGACCCGCCTTGACTCCCAGTATAGCCTGATTTCATAAAGACCTGTCCTGAACTCACAAAAAAGTACACGTGCTTCCTTAAGTCATTGGTATCGTAGGAGGCGTACAAATTGGTATCTATAGTGCTTGTTGCAGATGGGCCTACCACCGTTGCCTCATATTGAATCGGGACTGTGCACCAGAAAATAGTTTCCGGATTGATGGTGTTAATGGGCCCATAAGAGGACGTATCCAGGGTATTATAATCCATCAGGGTTATCCCATGTTGGATGCAACTATCTGCGTATTGTAAGGCCAAAGGATAGTTGCGTATGCTTAAATAAATACGGGCATACAAAGCCCAGGTTGCTATTTTAGAAGGCTGGGTTAAGTTGGATGGAGAGCCATTTAGTGGTAAAAGTGCATCAGCCTGGGCCAGGTCGGCAAAGATCTGGGCGTAGGTTTGCTTCATGGTGGATCTGGGAAGGGCCTCGCTAACGTCGGGCGTTACGTGTATGGGCATGCCCAAATCCTGAGCGGCGGTACTGCTGTCATAAAGGGTGGCAAATTCCGACACTAGGTTATATAAAGCAAAGCCTCTGGCAAAGTAAGCCCAGCCTTTGACCAGGTTGTATTGACTCATATTGGTCGGGGTTACTGCTACATTGGGCAAGCTGGCAAGTATTACATTGGCATAATAAATCTGTTGGTATGAATTATCCCAATCTTCTATGGGATCTTCTCCAGCATAGAGGCTATCCGCCCAGATATAGGCGTTGCGTTCCGTGGCTGTTAAAGTAGCTTCCCATCTGGCATAGGTGGGGTAGTAATATTCATCGGCTGATAGGATGGGTAAGGAGGCTGTTTGGGTCATAATGTAATTATTCAATAGCTGCTCATAATCCGGCAAGGAATCAAGGGTAGAGATGTCGGTGCTTGGTTTGGCTGTCAGGAAGGACTTTGAACAGCCCAATAGAGTAAGAGCAGCCAAAAGGGGAATCATGCAATATCTATACTTCATCATACTTTATTTAAGTGAACACCTAATGCCCACTGAAAAACTCATAGTCACGGGAAGACCATACTCTCCAAAACTCATGGTATCCGGATCTATATGGTCTTTATTCGCCCTCCATAATATGCCTATATTGTTTATATAACTGTATATTTGGAGGCTGGCGAAAGGAAATTTTTTCTGGTTTTTGGGTGCCATTGTATAGCTAAGGCGAATGTCCTGCCAACGGACCTGGTCGGCCTTATCTACCAAAATGGAGGAAAGATTATAGAATTCATCTCTGGAGCCATTGTCAGGATAAACCATAGAGGGCACATTAGTAAATCTTTCGTCACCTGGCTTTTGCCATCTTTTGTCATACTCAGGCTGGTTGGTATATCCCCCTGCAAATAGATTCTGATAGTTTAGGCCGCCTCTTCTGAATGAGTACCCCAGCTTAAATTTAATATTAGCAGATAGTTCCCAGTGTTTGTAGACAATAGTGTTTCTGATGGCTCCGAACACCGTAGGGATGTAGGTACCGTTATACGGAAGATTATTGGTATTGGTGGAGTTCAGGATGGAGACATAATTTTCAGAGGGTTTTCCATTCAACATGCCGATGGGATTACCCGCTGAATCCAAACCCCGGAAAGGGAAAGAAAATACCGCCTCATAGGGGTACCCGTGCAAAGGATCTGTATAATTCGCAAAGATATTTAAAGCCAAGAGTTGTTGTTGCTCCTTGAAATTTGTCACAATATCTTTTGCATAGGACCATAGGAAATCTGTTGTCCAACTGAGCTTCCCCTTGAGGTTGACTGTATGCAGGGTCAGGTCTACGCCCTTTGTTGCTGTACTAGCATTGTTCCCAGTAAATTGGGTAGCTCCTGTTTGTGGAGCAGTCGGGGTATTGCCAATAAGGTCTAAACCATATTTAACAAATAAATCCAAGCTGGCGATAATCCGATTGTTTCGGGAGCTGATCTCCGTGCCTAGATTGTAAATATGCACTTTTTCCCAGGTCAAATTGGGATTGGGCGCATTATTGATTTGGCTATAGGGTAAGCCAAAAACGCCATTCCCGATATCTCCAGAAACCTCACCGGTTGTATAAGCCGTTAGCGAATTAAACGTATTCCCATTATACCCATCCGTCAACTGGAGCCGTACATGCGGCAAATACGCCGGATAGAATTGTTCCTTATCCAAATCCCACATAACTCCAACAGAACCTAATGGAACACCCCGGTGATTAGCATCGGCTCCAAATATATTGGCCTCATCCCGACGTGCGGAAACAGTAATATGGTACTTTTCCCGGTAACCATAAGAAGCATTCCCATAGAAACTACGGTATCGGGTAGTTGTATTGGTATACCCTGCTACAGAAGGAATGGGTGCATCCCCACCGGTGAGCATTGGATAATTGATGGTATAATTCACGTTATTATCGCCCGTACCCACCCCATAATCCTGATTGTTGGCCCAGTAGGCATTATCCTCATTGGCTTCCGTACCCGCCAGCATATCCAACCGATGCGGTCCCCAGACTTTATTAAAATCCAACTGCAACCTTCCGTAGGAGATATTGTAAGTGGAATCAAAGTATCGATCTATACCACCTGCTGGAATAGGCGAGGAAACTGTTTGTCCCACATAATTAATCACCGAATAGAGATTCTGGAGACTTCTTACATAGTAGGAGTTAGCTCCATAGTTCCAATTTTTGTCGCTGGCCCCTGTCTGGTATTCTCCCATAGCCGTAATACTTAAACCGGGGATGATTTTATATTTAATGCTCAGGTCAAACTTGGCGTTGTTGGTCTGATTGCTGTAACCGCCATGTCGTTCATTTAAGGGATAGAAACCCCAGTTGTGCAGCAGCCCTTCGCCCACGGTGTCCGTATAGGCTACCCGGTACTGCGGATACACGGGCAGGGCATTTCCTTTGGCGTCGGCTATTTGCTCATAAGGATAGTTGGGACTGTAAGGGTAGGCCATCTCCGTAGCCCTGCTGGCTGTCCCTGTGACATTGACGGTCACCCATACTTTGTCGTGGGCCAGGTGAAGGGTATTGAGCACATTTCCTGTATACCGGGTATACCCACTGCCCACGGCATTCAGGGTATTGTTGTCGTATCCTATGGAAGCAAAATAAGCATCGTTCCTGGTGCCACCCTGCACATTCAGGGCGTATTGCTGGTTCAGGGAAGCCCTGTAGAGGTATTTGCTTTGTTGATAACGGCCATCCAGGTTCCGGAACTGGTTGATCTTTCCTTGCGCATAATCCATGTTTACCAGGCCTCTGGTGACGGAATCCAGCAAATCGACCACCGGTGTTTCCTTCCAGTAAGGCTGAAGCTGCAAATAGAAATCGAAGTAACCCTGGTTATACAGATATTCCTGTAGGTTGATGTAGTCGTTGGAGTTTACCTGGGGTATAGCCCAAAGATTGGGCTTGCCGCCCACGGTTAGGCTGGTGTTGAAGGAGACTTTGGGTTTGCGGTTGAGTTGACCGTGCTTGGACGTAATCACGATCACCCCATTGCCCGCTTGTACACCCCATATGGAAGCTGCTGCGGCATCTTTAAGGACCGTTATGCTTTCTATATCGTTGGGGTTAATATCATAGATATTACCAGAGAAGGGGAAGTTATCCAGGACGATGAGCGGGTTGGGATTTGAGAAGATGGTGCTTCGGCCTCCAATGGTGATGGATGCGTTATTATTGGAGCCAATCACCGGATTGAACAAGACCCCACTGGCAATACCATCCAGCTTGCTCAATACATCTGTAGTGACTGACCGATCCAAGAGGCTATTTTCAATATAATCGTATGCGCCGGTGGCCTGCTCCGGAGCGATCTTCTGGTAACCAGAAGAATAAACGGCAATGGGTTCAAGGGATTTGTTTTCTTCCTTTAGATAAACCCAGTTATTCATGGAGTCGGCTATAACAACTGCCTGACTTATATAGCCCACATGGGATATGATCACCCTAAGCGGTAGTACTCCCTGGAGTTGGAAGATCCCTTGCTCATTGGTAACGATGGTGGCTTCCGTATTGGGCTGGCTGATGGAAACCCCGGAAATGGGATTTCCGGTAGTGTCGAATACCTGACCGGATATGGTTTTATATGGAAGCCCCATATACTTGGGTTGAGTACCCAACGCAGCCTTCGATTTTGGCTGTATGATGATAAATAAACCATTGATGCCATAGGTGAAGGGTTGATTCTTTAAACATATTTGTAAAGCGCCGTTTATATCTGTATGCGCTATGTGCGCGGTTATGGGCTTGGCCATGGCTTCATAAGTGGAATCATAAAAGAAGGTATAATTTGACTGGGCTTCTATGGAAGCGATCATTTGTTTAAAGGTTGCCGCCCTTAAATTCAAGCGAATTTGCGCCTTCGCCGGGTGAAACATGAAGATGGTTATGATTAAGGAAATGACGGCGCTATGTCTGTTCATATGTTATTTACGCTTCTATAATGATCCTTGTTCCTGAGTATTGAAGGTGAATTCCAAAATTGGAAATGGCTGCCAGTACGGCTAATATAGAGCTGTTTTTATAGGGATCTGCTATGAGGGTACGGTTAGGGACATTGCCCTTATAAATAACCGATACACCGTAGCACCGGCTGATCTCTCTCATAGCCCCATACAAATCATGGAATGCAAACCTTCCCCTTAGCCAATTGGTATTTTCGTATGCTGCATTTGAAATATGAAACGAACTGTCCATCATCTTCTGCACCTGCTGACCTGGCGCCAATACCACAGTGTTCTTCTGTGCTGAATCACTAACCCGGACAGCGCCATCCACTAAGGTCGTAAGGGTGGGCTCATTAAAGTACGCTTTTACGTTAAATTGGGTGCCTAATACTTTAATGACATCATCAGGCGTGTGAACGGTAAATGGATGTAGGGAGCTGTGGGCCACATTGAAATAAGCTTCACCTAGTATACTTACTTCTCTATTGTGATCTGATCCGGAAATGGTTATCCGTGTGGAATCATTCATTGAAACGTCGGAACCGTCTCCCAAAGTCAAAGAATAGCTACAACCGGCAAAGGTTTGAATGGAAACGGCGCTCTTCGGCATAGAAGACAAGAAGGTTAACCTATTGGGGGAAGGCTTCTCAAACGTGTAGCCATTATACTTAATGTACTTATTGGATGGCAACTGATCTAAGGCAAATGTTTTTCCGTCCGGGAAAAAAAGGATGGCATGTTGTTCCGGTTTATTATGGTTTGTTTTTAACATCAAATAAGAACCAAAAACAAGGAAACCAGCAGCAAGTAATACCATCACTATATTCCTGATCCTTCTTACGGGTATGCTAGGCGGTTGCCCCATCCGCTTAATAGCTTCATTGGTTTCTATCATTGCTTCTAGTTTCTTCCAGCGCTCTGGTGTTCTGGTTTGGATAAATTCAAGTTCTTCCAGATCCGCTCTGAGCTGATCCGGATCTGTGGTTTTCCTGAATATTCCCTGGTTCTCTTGTGAATCGTTCAACCAGGCATCCAGCATTTGCTGCTCTCTGAAAGTTAATGTTAAACCCTGCGCACGGTTTATAACGTAGTTCGCTGTGATCCTGGCAATTTCTTTTATATAGGCTACCTTATTGGTATCTCGGTTCAGCCAGATATCATACAAACGCTGATCAATCCAATCGTTTCCTTCAATGCCCGTATGCTTGATCTGGGTTAATTGACCTGTTGGTGTCACATGCAATCCAGCGGCTGGATTCTTAGATTTACTTCGTTTGAATAACCTTTTGACGAAGGGTCTTAGGGTTTTCAGGTAACCATGTATAGGCATCAGTCGGTACATTTAAAATGCTATTAAGGACGGTCAGGCTTTATTTTGAATACACCAGGATGGTTTTTCCTTTTAGCTGTGCGTTGATTCCGTAGTTCGACAAAACACTTAGTAATTGGACTATAGGCGTGCTTCTGGGAGGAGAAGCGGAAAACTGGACATTCTTCACGTTGCCCACATATTTAATGCTGTACCCATACCACCTTGAAAGATCTTCCATGGCATCAAACAACCCATGGAAGGAAAACCGGTCGTTAAGCCAATTGGTGGGATCAATTAAATACGGTGAGACCTCTAAAGAGTCGCCGGAGAAGACGCATTGCTGACCGGGCGTAAGGATTTTCTGGTTCTTGACATCATTAAGGCTGGTCACCCTTAATCCACCAGTAAGTAAAGTTGTCACCTCAGCTCCGCCGTTATAGGCTTTTAGATTGAAGGTGGTGCCCAGTACCTCTATTAATTCACTATTGGTTTGGACTTTGAAGGGGGTTTTAGCTTTTTGAATGTCAAAATAGGCTTCCCCTTCTATCAGCACAACCCTGTCGAAATTTTTGGGGAAAGTTAGGGTCGTATTGCTGTTCAACCACACTTTTGACCCATCCGGCAGCTTATAAAACTTGTTGTTGTGGTTGCCTGAAAAGTATGAAACCTTATTCTCGTGTGCGGGATTAACCAGGAATGTCAATCCTATAAATGCCGCGCCGAAGGTAATGGCAAACGTAATGTATTTTAAAAGCGGATAGACGGAGAACAGGCTTTCTTTTGTCCATGCGTACCGTAATATATTTGTCGTGTTTGTAGCGCTCTTGGCTGCATTCCGTCGCTTCCTTATTATCGCATTATATATCTCCTCCAGGAACGCGGGCAAACCATTTCGGTCCTTATAATCTTTCAGGATTCCGAATACGTGATCTTCATCGTTAAGGAACTGAAATGTCGCCTCGTTATCCATTCCTTCATTTCGCCAACTGTCAATTAACACCAGTTGATACCCTGAAATCCTCGTCCCTAAAAACTTATTGCGCATATATTCCAATAATGCACTTAGTAACTCCTTTTCGTAATCCGAAAGGTGTATGCCTGAAGCCTGATGACCAGCTTTCCTTTTCATAATCAAGTCGGCAAGAAATTGATTTTTATTTATACGCTTACGAAATATTGCCATAAACTAATTTGCAGAAACCCTTAAGGTGATTGAAATAATCCAGGAAATATAGCTTCAATATTCATCTTAAGAAGGTGTCCTAATTGTCGATTTATAGCTACGTATTTTTAAGTAGGTAATTTTCCTTACTTTCTGTTTTAATATTATAAATTTTAGAATCGGATTATCATTTGAGTAAACATTTTTACTGATTTAATGATTAATGGAATTTAACTTTTATCATAAGGTAATTACCTGCGTAGGGGTGTAGCGCATGAGGTTTTGGGCCCAGCCGGATGAAAGGGCCTGGTTGTTTTGGACAAGGAGGAAGCATTTGCCTCTTTTATGTCAGCGTCTGTGGCGCCCTTACACTGAAAGTTCACAGTTGCAAAAAAGGAAACAACGCTAAGTGGAGGAAGTGGAAACGGGTTTATCAAGGAAGCAGTTGTTAAGGAATCCTTGACAGCTCGAAAAGGTTTTGGTTATTATTGGGCGGGCAGGTATGTAACTCAAAAGGCTGCCCGGTAGGACAGCCTTTTTTCGGTGGTGATCATGTATGAGTGGTTAGAGACCAAAAGTATATGCTACATGGAGTCCTAAGAAATTACTCTGCGTACCTCCGGTGACAAACTTGCCATCGCCTTCAAATTTGGCACCTGCATCCAGGTAGTTTTTTCCACCCAGCGGAATCAGATATCCTACCTGAGGGCTGTAAGCAAATACAGCGGAATTGGTAGCGCCCACGTCAGATTTGTTGGCTACAAAGCTCACCCCAGCAAGTGCCTGCACATATAAGTTAGCTACAGGAAAATATTTAAAACCAGCTTTTACGGGAACGAGCTGGAGATTGGTTCCATTATGTACGGCATAGAAGTTGTCGTATCCTGCATTCACGGAAACGTATAGGGAGCGTTTTACTATGGCAAAGTCTCCCTGAATGGAACCGCCTATTGACCAGTTGAAGCCGTTTTTGAAATCACCCAGGGGTAGGTTTGCATCGGGACCTACACTGAGGATGATTGATGATCTATCACTGCTACTCTTTGGTTGGGTAGATTGGGCGCGGGAGGCAGTAACTACACTAAAAAATAAAGCGATAGCAGCTACACCAACCTTAATTGTCTTTTTCATCTTTTACAATTTTCTCTAGTGAACAATAATTCGTCTATGAATCTTTGAAGTCTTCTCTTTACGCTGCAGCGGTATTGTTAAAGACAAGGCAAAGCTACGCCGCTATGTGGACGCAAATGTTTCCAATATGTCGGGAAAAGTTTCCAATTTTCCGGATTTTACACCGCCAGCGCGTAAGCGCCTTTCTTCACTTCTGAAGGACTATATCCGGCCTGGGTTTTAAAGAAACGGGTAAAATGCGGGGGACTGGTAAAGCCCAGAAGATCGGCAATTTCCTTCATGGTCATGTCGGAATAATGCAAGAGGTAAAGGGATTCCTGCAAAAGACGCTGGTGAATGATGGATAAGGCTGTATGACCGGTTTCGTTTTTGACGAGTTCACTTAAGTGTTTGGCAGAAATATGGAGGATCTCGGCGTATTCCTGTACGGTGTGCCGCTCCCTGAAATGTTGATCTACTTCTGTTTTATACTGATGGACCACCTGGGATTGATGGGTATGGTAGGGACGAATCCGGTGTTGCCTTTGCTCATCCATGCGCGCCAGTTCATACAACAACCGGATCAAAGTGAGTTTTAGAATGGGAATATGGTAAGACCTTCCTTTTCTATACTCTGCTTCCATGGAACCGAATAACTCCTTAAATAAGGTAAAATCTTCTGCGCCTAATTTATACAAGGGCGCTTCTTCCATGTCCCTTTCCAACAATTCATCCAGTACGGGTTCTTTGATATACGTATCGGATAGGAATTCTTTACGGAACAGCACCATCTGCATTTTCAGGTCTGTGGTAGCTTCCTCAAAGGAATGGAGGTATTTGGGAGAAACCAGGTAGAGGCTCTGGGGTTCCACCTGAAATGAAAAGGGGCCTATGTTTTTGCGTACGCTGCCTTCAAGGCAAAGGGCCAGCATGAAATGGTCACTCTTGATGGGTGGGGCTTCGCTCAAAGAGTGCTGGCGGCAGGAACAAATGCCAAATTGGTCAGGATGGATGTCTGAGTCTTCGGGTTGGCCAAAAGGGCTGGCAGCCTTAGTGGAGGCCTTAACCTCATTTGGGCTGGCCTGACCCGGACAATCTGGGTTGGCTATGAAGCCTGAAAGGGTTTGGTAGTACTGTATAGTGCCGGTGATGCTTAGTGCCTGTACTCGCTTACTCATAAATTCGTCATTGGTAACAGCGGGCGCAAAGTTAAACTAAAAAGGGCGCCTGGCCGAAGGACCATCATAAAATGATTTCGCGGCAATGGCTATTGAAAAAATAGCCGTTGCCGCGAAATTACCAGTCTGTGACTTTTAGAATGAATACTTAAAGCTCAACTGACCCCTCCAGCGAGAGTTGAAGTCGCTGACGGTCCAAGGCCTGTATGTACCATTGATCAGGTTCATATTGTTCAGGTTGAAATTGTAAGTAGGCTTGGTGGTCTGGGTTACTACTGTGAGTAGGTTCACGTCCTGGTTACCCAGGTAGTAGCTTGCTCCCCATTTGTGATTGAAAATATTGGTAAAGTTGAAAGCATCGAAGGCAACTTCAATCTTGTGGCCCTTAATGAAGTAGAAGTCTTCAGATACTTTCAGGTCCAGGTGGTTTTCCCAGGGCAGGTTGAATTTGTTACGCAACAGGTTCTGACCGGCATATTTGGTCAGGTGGTTGGAACTTTCAAAGCTCTGCAAATTAGCCAACTGTTGAGCCTTGGATACAACGGTACCATTAGTGGTCAAATTGGCGAACTGGGTGGTATCGGTTGGCAGGTAAGCCAGGTCTCCGTTGGCTGTCTTGGAAGAAACGTCGTCTCCGTTGATGTTCTTGGAGAACATATAGGAGAAAGGTTCACCTTGTTGGATAGTATATACTAAGCCAACATTGGTAGCCAGTTTCTTATGGGCATAAAAGAAGGCCTTGTTGACGTAAGCAATAATCCTTGATCCAGGGCTATAGTTGGATTGAGCCAGGTCCAGGTGGTTAAGGCCATTGATGGTATAAGCATACCTCCAGTTAGAGATGGCCGTAGAACTGGTACCATCGTTGAGGGAGTAAGCGCGGCCAAAGGTATAAGCTACGCTACCGGACCAACCATCCTGATAAGGTTTAGTGACCTGAGCGGTGAAGTTGTAAGCGTATCCTTTAGAAGTATTGTTCAATTCAACAACGTCAGAAAAGTTCGGGTTTAACCTGGTGAAGTTATACCAGGGGCGGGTGGTGTTGCCCAGGGTAACCACACCAGCCTGAGGGCCTACATTGAGGTTCTGGTAGCTGATGTTGTTGATGGTTTTAGTGAATAAACCTTCCAAAGTACCTACCAGTCCCCAAACGCCCAATTTCTGATCAACGGCCAGGTTGGCGCGGAAGACCTGAGGGAATTTGAAGTGTTTGTTGGTAACGTCAATCTCGGTAGGTGCGCTGGCGTAGCTGGTCGGAATATAGGCGCCGAGGTGGGGATCCGTAGGATCATAATTAAACCTCAAATTGGCAGGATCTCCAGAATACTTGATGGAGGCTACGCCTGTATTGGTATAGGCATTGGATACCCATACATAAGGGGCGCGGCCAGTGAACAGACCAGCACCACCACGGAGGATGGTTTTGGTATTGTGGTGGATGTCCCAGTTAAAAGATACGCGTGGTGACCATAAAGGAATGGACCTGGGTGTAGTGCTGTTTTGAACACCGCCGAACCAGTTCACGCTGGCGGTATCAAAGCCATAGTTGGACTGAGGTTTGTTGAAGAAAACAGGCATGTCCAAACGCAGGCCATACATCAACTTAAAGTTGTCCTTGATGGCCCAGACATCACCACCATAGATGGCAAACTGAGCGGCGTGCATTTTGGCTGCGGCGTCATCAGCAGGACCTGAAGTAGCATAACCCACGGAATAGGTCTCAGGAGAGGCATTATTGGCCATGAAGGCAGCAATGCTGCTGTATTCATAATCACCGTAATAGCTCTGTAGGAACACGTTGGTGGTATTGTAGAACTCATCATCGGTACCAACGGTAATGGTATGCTTACCGCGATAGATGGAGTAGTTATCCTGCAAAGTCCAGTTATGCTGTTTCAAGCTGTTCCTGGCAGAAGAATAGTCAGCACCTACATAGTAGTTCAAACCACCTTCATAAATGTTAACGGAAGGGAATTCCTGAGTTGTGCGGCGGTCATAGATCGCATTGTATACGACGCGCAATACGTTGGAAGAACCGGAAAAGTTACTGTTCAATTCCGCAACGGTAGAGTTGGTGGTATTGAGCATGTAATAACCGGCATTGGCATAAGTGATGGAGGTTGGAGAACGGCTGATCACATAGTTGCTTCCGTCTGTATATGCGTGACGGACAGTCAGCTTATTGTGGGCATCAATGTTCCAGTCCAGGCGACCGAAGATATTGGTAGACCAGATCTCAGGTGTAATGGAGGTGTAGCTGCCAGTGGTGATACCCTTCTCGCCATAGGTAGAATTTACGAAGTTGGCCAGTTCAGCCAGGGAGTCCAGGGAGAATTTAGACCCACTGTTGGGATTGGAAGGATCGTAAGCCAAGGGAGTCTTGATATCTGTATGTTCCGCGTTGACGAAGAAAAACAGTTTGTTTTTTACAATGGCGCCACCCAGGCTGGCTCCGAAGGTATAATCCTTATAGGTAGGGTAGGTGGTGTTATTAATTCCTTTTCCTACGAGTCCCTGGTTCTGGAATACATAATAAGCAGAACCATGGAAGGTATTGGTACCGCTCTTTGTAACGGCATTCATACCGCCACCGGTGAAACCACCCAAGGTTACGTCATAAGGGTTTAAAATGACCTGTAATTGTTGGATAGATTCGATAGGAATGGGGTTGGCACCGGCCTGACCACCATTTGTACCGGTGGATGCCAGACCGAATACGTCTGTAGCATTGGCGCCATCAATGGTGAACTGGTTGTAACGGTCGTTTTGACCTGCGAAGGTAATACCCATGGGCAGGTTGGAAGTGTTGCTGGTGTAAGAAACTGCCTGGGGAGTCAGACGGGCATAATCCTGAATGCTCCTGGATAAGGTAGGCAGTTGCTGGAGGGTGTGCAGCGAAACGGTTGTTGATGATCCCGTTTTGCTCGTGCTCACATTGTTGCCTGTAATGGTAATTTCCTGAAGGGTAGTGGATGATTTGTCCAGGCTTACTTCAATGTTGGTCGCGTTTCCTAAATCGACAGTTTGATTGTCGTAAGTCTGCGTGCCAAACCCGACGTGTGAGATGGTGACGGTGTAGGGGCCGCCTACGCGGAGGTTAGGTAAAACAAAAGTACCGCCCGCTTTGGTAACAGTGGTATACTTGGTACCCGTGGGTACGTCAAGGGCAGTTACAGTTGCTCCAACCAAAAAGTTGGATGTTCCGGCTTCTTTTACGTTACCGGTAATACTACCTGTGGTAACCTGGGCGAGCACCCACACAGGCGCAGCCACTAAAAAGAGGAGTGAGAATAGCAGTTTTCTTAAACTCATAGATGGATTAGGTTTTTGGTTCCGGGCACAAAGAAAATCATAAAATCTCACGATTTTTTACATAAATATTAACAAATTGTTAGGCGTGGATGAGTGGACGAATGGTTTCTCATAAGCGCTTAAAAATGAACAAATTATAGCGTAAATTACTTGTGAATTGGACAATAAAATTCCTACTTATCAAGTGACTATATATATTAACTAATAAGGATATCAAAATAGTGTTACACAGGCGGAAAAGCAACCGTATGATAGATCTCAACGTACTTAAAATGAGCAGATTAGGCCAGGTTCAGGAAACCCGCTAAACATTGGTTACCTTTGCATGTACAATATATAAATAGGATTTTATGGATAGTATTATCAGTGCTATTGAAGATATAAAAAACGGAAAGCTGGTCATTGTCGTAGACGATGAAGACCGGGAAAATGAGGGGGATTTCATTACGGCTGCTGCAAATGTAACCCCGGAAATCATCAACTTCATGAGTAAGTATGGTCGTGGATTGATCTGTGCACCCCTTCCGGAAGACCGTTGCGAGGAATTGCAATTGGACCTTATGGTCACTAAGAATACTTCTTTACATGAAACCCCCTTTACGGTTTCTGTGGATCTGATCGGTCATGGCTGTACGACGGGAATTTCTGCCCACGACAGGGCCAAAACGGTACAAGCCCTGATAGATCCCAGTACCAAACCCGAGGATTTGGGCAGGCCAGGGCATATTTTCCCCCTGAAAGCTAAAAAAGAAGGGGTACTCCGCCGTTCAGGGCATACGGAAGCTGCCATAGACTTGGCTAGGCTGGCTGGGTTTGAAACGGCTGGGGTACTGGTGGAAATCATGAATGAAGATGGTTCTATGGCCAGGCTCCCAGAACTGGAAGTCATTGCCAAGAATTTTGACCTGAAGCTGATTTCTATTAAGGATCTCATTGAATACAGGCTTAAAACCGATTCGTTGATAGAAGAGGTGGTCAAGGTGGATATGCCTACCAAATATGGCCATTTTAAACTCATTGCTTTTAAGGAAAAGAATACCAAAAATGAGCACCTGGCCTTGATAAAGGGGAGCTGGGAACCTGGAGAGCCTGTGTTGACCAGGGTACACTCTTCCTGCTTTACGGGGGATATCATGGGTTCGCTGCGCTGCGATTGCGGAGACCAATTGCACGCAGCCATGGAACTGGTGGAAAAAGAAGGAAAGGGTGTCATCTTATATATGAACCAGGAAGGTAGGGGAATAGGTTTGCTCAATAAGCTCAAAGCCTACAAATTGCAGGAAGAGGGTATGGATACCGTTCAGGCCAATCTACACCTGGGTTTTGGTATGGATGACAGGGATTATGGGGTAGGTGCTCAAATCCTACGCTACCTGGGCATTACCAAACTCAAACTGATGAGTAACAACCCCCGCAAGCGCGCCGGTTTACTGGGCTACGGTTTGGAAATTGTTTCCACCGTTCCTATCCGCATCAACCCCAACCCGCACAACGAAAAATACCTGCAAACCAAAAGGGATAAACTCGGTCACGAGATCTTAAATCATTAATCATATTAGCGTAGGGAACCAGGGGGCTCAGACATGGGTCCCCTTTTTTCGCTCAGTCGGTTCCACTGCCGGCGGCTGCGCTTCCTGTGGGGGCGCCGCCAGACGGCGTATCCGGCCCCTTGGGCCTGCGTGCATCCAGCTTTTTCCGCTCTGAGGCGAATAAATCGATCAAACGGTCGAAGTCCTTACGATAACTGAGGCTGACACCCGTTCTGTTGTATTTGCCGTAGGTAAGGTCGAAGTTGGTATGGTTGTATCCGATCAGCCGGAGGTGACCATCGGAGCTGATGCTCCATTGCACGGCTACGTCCGGAGACCAGATCAGGTCTGAATTTTTCTGGGCAAATTGGGGGAGGGTGGAATAATCCAGACTGGCCCCCAGTTTAAAGACCAGCTTGCCGCTGAGGAAGGTTTTATTGAAGCCCAGTTTGGACGCATTGGTAACGGCGCTCAAGTTTTGGTTTCCCTGAAAGGCAAAGCTGGGATTGATGGTAACGTATGGATCGATGGTGTTGTCTTTGAGCACCTTTTTCAGGAGTACGCGTATGGTGGCCGATAACTGGGTGGTGACCACCTGTCCTACGGTGCCGGCCACGAGGGTGCCGCTGCTGACGTTGGTGGCCAGGGCGTCATCGCTGGAAACAAAGGTACCCGCGATCAGCAAAGCGGTCACTTGTTTTTGCATTTCCCCCTTGTCTTCCTCATATTTCTTCAACTGGGCGTTGACGATTGGGTCATTCTTATAGGGGTTATCCTGAGGCAATTGGAACTGGAAATCGATGACCGGATGACTTAAGGTATTGGTCAGGTGGCAAAGGATGATAATATTGGTCGTCTGAGAGATCAGCACCCCCGTAGAAGAAGTCAGGTTGGGCATGATCACATCGGTAGCCAGATAGGAAGCATTGATGTTGATCAAGGCGCCAAAGGGATCACCCGTCCAGCGAATATTCCCTTCAGATAAGGTAAAGGGTTTGCGGAACTCCAGGTTAGAATATACAAAGGTGTATTCGCCTGATTCTATGTTATAGGCCCCATTGATCGTGAGTGGGGTGGAGGTCCCTACTTTTATCAACAGGTTGCCATTGCCCTGGGCCCTGATCATGTCTCCATTATTGGGGTCAAGGAGCACGTAGATCTTTGCATAGTTGTTCACCTGCAAACTCATGTTGACGGTGAAATTGGTAGAGATCTGCCGGGCGGCATCTTCTCCTGACATTTCTTTTCCATATTCCTTAAACACGATGAAATCAGGGAGGGCTCCTGCTTTAGCCGCACCGCTGGGCACGTAAATATCTGAGCTATCCACGGCTTCTGCCCGGTTGACATCGAGCACAATATTGGACTGAGGACCGGATAGCGAGGCGTTGACCCTGGCTATGGCCTTACCATAGAAATTTTTGTTGTCCCTGGCTGTTGTATTTAAAACAAGCAGACGGTTGGAATTAAGCTTGAGATTAAAGCTCATATCCTTAAAGAAGTTGGACTCCGATAAGGTCCCTTGCAATAGGGCGGTATTACCCAGGGTGTCTTTTAGCGAGATCTGCTCCAGGTCAATGATGCCTGGCCTGAAGTCTATGTCTTCGTTGTCAAAGAGGTATTTGCACTGGGTATAATTGACCTTGAGCACCCCGTTTTGCAAGTTGACTTTCCCGGTGAATTGTGGATCATCCAGGGAGCCGTCTATATGAAGCACCCCTGTGGCTAAACCATCAATATCGGTGAATACGATGTTGAGGTAGTGCTCCAGGACGTGTATGGAAGTATGATCCAGGTTGAGGGTAGTATGAATGGCCTGATTGGCAGAGTCTTTCAGGTTAATGGTTCCCTCTGCGTTCATCAGGAACCTTGGATTGTCGGATCCAAAATTATAATGGATATCTCCTCCGTCGTAGGTGGCATTGGCCGTTACCTTGCCTATAGAGTCCGTTTCAAATTTGAACTTATCCGTTTGGGTCTTGGCGATGACGCTAAACTTACCAAAGGGATCTACTATGGAAATGGTTCCACTCATTTCCCCTTCGAGGTGAGGTTCTTTG
>CAJCIQ010000182.1 GCA_903970475.1 Beijerinckiaceae bacterium | reverse complement strand
CGATGACTTTTAAGATGGAAGATTTCTCCTTCGGCAAATCGAAATGAATCATACGCTTCAAATTGTGCACTGTGTTCCTGCCGGGACCACAGGCTGGTTAGTGAATAAAATGGTTAGTAAGGAGGGTACGGAGGGTTATTTAGTTTTTATAGTTTGGATCTGCGCCTAACACTGGACCCCGAAGGGCCATCATCCTATCAATGGCCGACCACAGGTCCGATCTTCCGTTGGCCCCCAAATGGCCGACCACAGGTCGGCCGCCCGAAGGGCCATCATTAGATGTAGTCTGTCATTGGGTTAAATTTCCCAAGTAACCCAATGACAGACTACAAATGACTGTCTTCTTCTTCCTTAAATAAATCGATCAATCCGTCTTTAATGGAATCCATGAAGTTTTTCAGGTTCTTTTTGCGTTTCTTTACCCGGATAGTGCCAATGCCTTCCTCGTTCTCCAGAGATACTTCCACGGTGTCCGGTTCTTCTTTGGCTACTTTGGGTTTGCCATTTCCGTGCAATATGTTCTCGTTGTTCTCGTATACATTATACCCTTTCAGAATCAATCCAATACAGGTGGCGTACATGGGCTTGGCCATTTCCTCGGCGTGACCCGAAGACAGGTGCTCATTGGGATAGCCTATGCGGGCATTGAGACCAGTTACGTATTCGGTAAGCTGAATCAGGTGCTTAAGCTGAGCACCGCCTCCGGTGAGGATAACGCCCCCGTTCAACAGGCGACTATCCAGTCCCACCTGCTTGAGGTGGTAGGATACAAAATCCAGGATCTCGCTCATACGGGCCTGTATAATATGGGCCAGATTCTTAACGCTGATCTCCTTAGGAGCCATCCCCCTGAGACCAGGAATGGTGATAAAGGCATTAGCCTTTGCTTCGTCTGATAAAGCAGATCCAAATTGAACCTTCATTTGTTCTGCCTGGGTTTTGAGCACACCCAAGCCGGTTTTGATATCGTTGGTGATGTTTTCTCCTCCAAAAGGAATAACCGCCGTATGCTTTAGTATACCTTCATAAAACACGGCCAGGTCGGTAGTACCACCCCCGATATCCACGATAGCTACACCTGCTTCCAGGTCGTGCACACACATCACCGCGGCGGCAGAAGCCAGGGGCTGCAACACCAGGTCCTTCGTCCTTAACCCAGACTTATCCACGCTGCGGTGTATGTTGCGGATGGCGTTTTTGTCTCCGGTGATGATATGGAAATTCGCGCCCACTTTAACGCCACTGTATCCAATGGGATTGGGGATATTCTGGAAATTGTCTACCGTGAACTCCTGAGGGATCACATCGATGATCTGATCACCAGCCGGTATATAGGTCTTATACTGGTCATTGATCAATTGATCGATCTCCCTTTGGCAGATTTCATCATCCGTATTCTGACGGACAATATCTCCCCTGGTTTGCAGGCTTTTTATATGATGACCGGCTATGCCGACATATACTTCATTGATCTCCAGATTGGGATTAGAAGCGTAGCAATTTTCCAAGGCAGTCTGTATGGCTTTGATGGTCTGATCTATGTTCAGAACCATGCCATGCTGGACTCCATTGGAGTTAGCACGACCAAACCCCAGGATCTCCAACTTGCCGTATTCGTTCTTACGCCCGGCAATGGCAGCGATCTTTGTGGTACCTATATCCAATCCCACAATGATGGGTTGTTCGTTACTCATAAAACGGTTATTTATTATTTCAGTATACTATTTCTTCTTATTTCCCTTTGGAGGCATGACGGCCTTGGGACCGCCCGCCCGCGTTTTAACACCTTTTGCACCCCCTTTATGCGAACCCCTGGAAGTCGCAAAAGTGGTAGTCCCCATATGAACGCCTGCGCCCAACATAGGCCCAGCAGCAGGCGCTTCACTTTCTCCCCCCAATGAACTCAGATCCCTGCTGCTATCTATATCCGGCACCAGGAAGTTCCGGCCAGCTTCCACATTCCGCACCGCTGTGTCCTGCATAGCCGTCTTACTTTGATCCAGCAATGTCCTCAACAAGGCAGAAGCAGCAGCGGTATCAATAGTCTGGGATCCAGACTCTTTCTTCACACCAATTACTTCTCCATCAAAACGCACGTCCAATGCGGCATATTTGTTCCAGCCTACTTTAGGGCATACGTTTTTATAAAACACCCAAAGCCTGTGAAACTTACTGTCCAAGGCGCTGGTATCCCCCAATTTCACCACTTCATCTCCAATGGCGGGCACCAACTCGAAGGTTCCATCCGCTGTCAGGTCAACTTGTTCTACCATACTCATCCAAAAAGGATGGGCATTCAGATAGGCACTCAACACCGCTATCTGCCTTATCAGCAATGTATCTGCCAGGGAGTAATGCTTACTATCCAGCGGACAGGAAGTAAATACGGGCAATCTGGTGGGATAGTAGTCCCTCAATGGCAACCGGCCTCCCGAGGTATCTACGTAAAAAGAGTTGCCCTCAATGGTGAATACCCTTGCCACTGGCTCCCTTTCCGTAACCCTGACCCATAATACCTGCTTACTATCAAAGAACAACTGAGCCGACCTCACCCAGGGACTGGAATTGATCTTCTTCTCCAATCGCTTAATGGATATAGATTCGGCCGGGGTACCTACCAATTGTCGCGTATGCTGATCCGTTAGTAAGGCCCGGATATCGGCACTATCCACCATCCATTTCCCCTGCCCCTCTATGGTGATGCGCACCCCTTTACATAAAGCATGGTTCTGGCGATGAATCGCAGCCACCAACAAAAATGCACAACCGCCCGCCACCACTATCCAGAGCGCCATCATGAAGATCCTCTTCACCTTACCATATGAGAGGCCTATTTTCATTTGTTCTCCTTTAGCTTTTCGGCCACTGGATGAACCAATGCGTCAATATCTCCTGCTCCCGCCATAATGATGAGCCTTGGCTCAGCCCCACCAACAGAGGAAGCCCAAGAGAGCAGCTCGTCCTTGGTCATGATCCGGGCCGGAGCCCGATGACCTCCCGCCGGAGCCTGATGCCTTCCCGCCGGAGCCCGCATTAGCGATAGGATCATTTCCGAACTTACCCCTGGAATCGGCAATTCCCGCGCCGGATAAATGGGCAACAAAATGACTTCATCCGCCAAATCCAGACTCTCCGCAAAACCCTGGGCCAGGTCCCTGGTCCGGGAAAATAGATGAGGCTGAAAAATCACCGTAACCTTTCTTCCTCCAAACAACCCTTTTGCTCCGCTGATGAGCGACCTCAATTCTTCAGGATGATGCGCATAATCATCTACCAGCACTACTTCAGGTGTGCGCAGCACATACTCAAAGCGGCGCTTAACGCCTTTAAAATCAGCCACAGCAGCCTTGATGGCTTCTGGTGATATACCCAAACTATGGGCGACGGCCACAGCAGCCAGGGTATTTTCCACGTTATGTAAACCGCCTATGTGCAGGCTGAGGCCGGATAACCGACCATTTGGCAACACAACGTCAAAAGTATAAGTACCCTCTGTTGCGGACAGGCAAGCTGCATGCACATCGGCCGACACATCGCTCAAATGATAGGTCAAATGGCGAGGTCCCTTCAGGTCAGCGTCCCGCGTCAACCCATGCTTACTCAACAACCATCCGTCGGGCCTTATACGGGCCGAGAAATCGATGAATGCTTCCTCCATCGCCTCGGCCGTTCCATAGATATCCAGGTGGTCCGGATCCATGGCCGTTATCACTGCTATATTGGGACTTAACTTTAAAAAAGAACGGTCATACTCGTCGGCTTCCACCACACTGACAGGACGGTCGGAGCTCCAAAAATTAGTATGGTAGTTCACAGAGATCCCACCCAGGAAGGCATTACACCCATAGCCACTGTGCCTTAAAATATGCGCCGTCTCGGTCGTAATGGTTGTTTTACCATGCGTACCCGCGATACAGATATTAAAGGAAGGCGCCGTAATTTGTCCCAATACGTCACTACGTTTCAACAAAGGAAACCCGTGTGATTTGTAATAATCCAATACCTTATTAGCAGCCGGAATAGCTGGAGTGTAAATAACCCAGTCTGCAAGTGGATCGACAGCAGCCTCTTCATCGGCATAATAAACAGATACGCCCTCGTGGGCCAGCTCGTCCGTTAAGGGGGTACGCGTCTTATCATAACCACTCACCTTGGCCCCTTTAGCAATAAAATACCTGGCCAGTGCGCTCATGCCAATGCCACCTATACCAACAAAGTAAACGTTCCGTATGTCTTTAAGGTCCTTCACCTATTTATTGATCAGTTTTATAATCTCCCTGGCAATTCGCCTATCCGCATCTTTAATGGCCAGGGCCGATATGTTCCTACTTAATTGATGTTGCAGTTCCTGGTTATCAGCAAGCGACAGCAGCCGAGGCAAGAGCGCTGAAGAGACAACCGCATCCGGTACCAAGACGCCTGCATCCTTTTTCACCAAACTCATGGCATTCACCGTTTGGTGATCTTCAGCCGCATGCGGGAAAGGCACAAAAATGACTGGCTTTCCTGCTACACAAAGCTCTCCGATGGTCATGGCTCCAGCCCTGGCTACTACAATGTCGGCGGCCGCATAAGCCATTTCCATTTTGGTAATGAACTCTTCAGCCCACACCCCCTTTTGCTGGACCAGATCCTTCCTTGCCTGAGCGGCATTCCCTTTCCCCGTTTGCCAGATCAACTGTAAGCGATGATCCAACAGTTGAGGCAGTCCTTCATAAATGGCCTCGTTGATGCTTCTTGCCCCCAGGCTCCCCCCAAATACCAACACCGTTTGTTTGGCGGAGTCCAGTTCAAAATATCCGACCCCGTCCTCCCTGGTTAAGGTACTCTCTGAAATCTGAGGCCTTACAGGGTTACCCGTCTGTATGATTTTTGCAGCCGGGAAAAATTGGTCCATTCCCTCATAAGCCACACAGATCACCCGGGCATCTTTGCCCAATAACTGATTACTTTTACCCGCAAAAGAATTCTGCTCCTGAATAAGGGTTGGAATCCCTCTGCGTTGCGCTTCCTTGAGCATGGGGAAACTGGCAAAGCCTCCAACACCTACCACCACATCCGGCTTAAACTTTTTGAGCACACTCCCCGCCTGAAAAAGACTCCTAACCAGTTTGAGGGGTAGTAAAATGTTTTTCCACAAAGAACTCCGGTTGAATCCCACAATATCCAATCCCACAATAGGAAATCCAGCCTGGGGGATCTTCTCCATTTCCATCTTCCCTTTGGCACCCACAAACAACAATTCTATATCCTTGTCCAGCCGTTGTAATGCTTGTCCAATGGCTATGGCCGGAAAAATATGCCCCCCGGTACCTCCTCCTGCTATGATGACCTTTTTACCCATATTCCATGTTATCTATTAACCCAAAGCCGCCACCGCGTCTTCCCTATCGGCACTTTCACCTTCTAATTGTTCTACGTTCCTGCCCACACTCAAAATGATACCTATGGCCAGCGCTGTAAAAAGAAAACTACTCCCCCCCATACTCACCAGTGGTAAGGTCACCCCCGTAACC
>CAJCIQ010000181.1 GCA_903970475.1 Beijerinckiaceae bacterium | reverse complement strand
AGGAACGCTAACGCCAAGATGCTTTTCCACGCCCTTAGTCTTAAATTGTACCATATCATTGCTAACAAATCGCTAATTTTGATCAATTAGGCCCTGAGTAGTAAAGCATTGGAGCATCTAAACGGAATCAGGGCATCAATCACTATAATATAAATCAATATATGGGATGTGGAAGTTGTGGTACTGTTGTGAATGGTAAACCGGCAGGATGTAAGAGTAACGGAGGATGTAGTACAGGTGGATGCAATAGGATGAACGTTCATGATTGGCTAGCCAATCTTCCGTTCAGTGATCCCTCCGCGAGTTGTGCAATCGTTGAAGTTTCTTTTAATAACGGTAGTCGCAAAGACTTTTACCGGAATGCCTCACTCCAACATTTCGAAAAAGGGGAAATGGTGGCAGTGGAGGGCGTCAGCGGATACGACATAGGGGAAATAAGTCTGACAGGTGAATTGGTCCGCTTGCAACTCAAAAAGAGAAATGTAGATGAGCACAATCCGGAAATCAGGAAAATCCTCCGCCGGGCTAGCGAACAGGACCTGGCCAAATGGCAAGAAAATAAAAAACGCGAACCCGCCGCATTAATGCGCTCCAGGGCCATATCCAGGCAACTGAATCTGCAAATGAAGCTTTCTGAAATCGAGATTCAGGCCGATGGTAAAAAGGCCACTTTCTTTTATACGGCGGACGATCGCGTCGACTTCCGTGAACTCATCAAGATTTATGCTTCCGAGTTCAGGGTAAAGGTTGAAATGAAGCAGATCGGTATCCGTCAGGAAGCCGCCAAAGTAGGTGGAATCGGAAGCTGCGGCAGGGAACTTTGTTGCAGTACCTGGCTTACTGACTTTAAAAGCGTAAATACTACGGCTGCACGTTATCAGAACCTTAGCATTAATCAGACCAAACTGAGTGGTCAATGCGGCAGGTTGAAATGTTGCCTTAATTACGAACTGGATACTTACCTGGACGCCCTCCAGGATTTCCCGGATAATGCAGAAAACATTGATGTTGCCAAAGGGACGGCTACCTTAGTGAAAAAGGATATATTCCGCAATCTCATGTGGTATATATTTCCTGATGGCGGTAAGCAATATCCCCTCACCGTCGAAAGGGTCAAGCAGATTAAGCACCTCAATCGTCAGGGCATCAGGCCGGAAGAATTACAAATCGCAGAGGTAAGCGTCTCCAAATCCAAGGAAGAGGAACCTGAATTTGTAGAACTGGTGGGTCAGATCAGTTTAAAGAGCCTGGAAAGGAATAGCAAAAAGCGCAAGCAAAAGGAAAGAGATAACAGGAAAGAGCCCGGAAGGGTCGATCCAAAAGACACAAAGGCTCCGGAAGCAAAAGCATCGGAATCTCCGAAGACGGAATCTAAATCAGGTGATAACCGAAAACCGGATCTGCATAAAAGGCCAGGTGGTACAAAGCCCCACCATCATCATAAGGGCCATGGTGGTCCGAATCGTCCGATACAAGGTGCGAGACAGGAAGGTAACCATGCCGCAAGACCCGAAGGCAGTCAGGGCAGAAAGCCCGAAGGTGCATCAGGCGGAAAACCAGAAGGCAACCAGGGCCAGGGCAAACAACAGCCAGGACGCAGACCAGAAGGACAGGGTGGTGGCAGGCCTGAAGGACAAGGCCGGCCAGGGAATCGTCCGGCAGGTGGGGGGAATCGCCCTCCGGGGGAACCCAGACCTCCACAGGAATCCAGACCTCCTACTCAAACCCCATCATAGCAACGATCTTGTAAGATTTATTATCAAGCATAAAAAGCCTTAGGCCCGGTACGTCCGGGCCTTTTGCGTAGTTATACGCAACATAAGGGGCAGTTGTACCTATTTGTTTTAGAACGGACTTGTGTTATTTTGACCGGGCGTTTTACCGTCAAATAAAACGTCAAATAAAACGCCAAATAAAACATTACTCAAATGAAAGGAACCACTACTAAATTCACTTCACTTTTAACATGTATTGCTGTCATTGGGTTGTTCTGGCTTTCCGCTTGTCATCCCACTCCTCCGCCACCTCCTGTTGACGGGAAGATTCCGGTCAATCCTGAAAAGGCCCTGGAGCATATCATTACGGCAGCACAAGGACACGAGTATATACATTCCTTTAGTACGGCCAAAATAGAATTGGCCAGGCAGTTAAAGGATACCCTATTTCTGGATCACCAATTTCAATTACCGGTCGCCGAATCTTTTAACAGGGATGCCATTGCCTCACTGCTCAATGCAGACGGAGCCGATGGGGTTCGCATTTATTTAGGGCGGGACTCTTCCGGACAAATCCGGTTGGTGCTCGTTCCCATCAATAAAAGAAATCAGGATATTTTGACCACACTGGTGACCGCCCAAACTGATACCTCAGGGGGACCTAAGGCCAAAGCGATGATAGAAATGCAACAAATGGTAGAGATAGGCCAACGCTGTCCCACCGTTTGTGATACGCCAGGCAAGGGGTAATCAGTATATGGGACAAAGCGCATTCATGGGATCCATTCCGATACCGGGGTGGATCCCATTAGTCCTATGAGACCACAGTATGGCTAATGGCAGTAATGATGATATATGCTTAAGGTGAACCCGCTATCTTCTTGGTTACTGAGTCAGGTACTCCTTCTTCCCTTTATTCTGGCACTTATTCGCTGGTATAAGGCTGAAAAGACGTACTATCCATTCTTTTGTTTGCTTACCCTAGGTGTTCTTTCAGAAGAAGTATCCCGGTGGGCCATACATACCTTCCACTCCAACGCAGCTGTAGTCAATATTTACGGATTAATTGAATTTCCCCTCATCCTTTTTCAATTTTATTGTTGGAATCTGCGCAGGTCATCTGGTAGATGGCTGTTATGGATAGGGCTGGCAGGAGCCTTCGTTTGGATGATAGCGAACCTTGGCCTGGCGGGAACTGTATTACCTTCCATGCACAATCACCTGGGTGACTTTGACCTTCCGCTATACAGGATTTTGTATCCCTTTGTTTTGGTTATGTTTAGCGTCAATGAAATTAACCTGATGATCACCCATGAAAATACTTCTCTTTACAAAAACGCCCGTTTTATAATATGCCTGGCTTTTATTGTATTTTTCCTCTACCAAATCCTATATGAGGGGGCCTTTCTGGTAGGGCAATCTGATAAAACAGGGACAGTGAGCAACGAAATCATTTCTGCTTTTGGTTATGTAAATGCTTTCGTGAATTTGCTTTATTTAGTCGGAGTCATTTTGGTCCCTGCAAAAAGGGATACTACCTTTGAAAGGATTTTCGACCAGATCCGTGATGAGAACTAGCCCGAGGGTGCAAAACGGACGATA
This sequence comes from Beijerinckiaceae bacterium, assembly GCA_903970475.1. Taxonomy (GTDB): domain Bacteria; phylum Bacteroidota; class Bacteroidia; order Chitinophagales; family Chitinophagaceae; genus Dinghuibacter. The sequence continues at coordinate 33,292 of CAJCIQ010000181.1, read as the reverse complement.
AATGGGCGATAGGATTTTATACACTACATTATTGATTGGTTGCCTGGTAGGGGTGATCATCCTTTTTTTTGTTATTTCCATCATACGCTACCACAGGAGGTATGTACGCCTTCAGCGGGAACGAATATTGGCTGAAATAACCATTCTGGAAAATGAACGACGTAGAATGGCTAATGACCTCCATGATAGCCTGGGACCCTTATTGAGTACCGTTAAGCTCAATATGGGCAGCCTGGAAACGGAAAATGCCTTCGAAAAGGAAGTGCTGGAAAAATCAGCCAGGTATATTGACGAAATCATATCCAGTATGCGGGAGATTTCCTATAACCTCCTACCTAGTTCATTGGAAAGAAAAGGATTGGTCGAGGCTGTCCGGGAATTTATCAGTCACTTGAATGGGAAGGCCCCATTGCATATTCAATTGCATTGCTGGAAGGATATCGTCATCCCCAAGGAAAAAGAAATCCACGTTTTCCGGATGGTTCAGGAAATTGTACACAATACCATCAAACATGCGCATGCCCGCCATCTTCATATAGGCATATCGTATGAGAGCAACCGGCTCCTGATCATGACAAAAGATGATGGGTATGGTTTCGACGCCCAAAAAGTAAGGGACAGCTCAGGAGGTTTGGGGCTAAGGAGCCTGGAGAGTAGGATAGAAATCTTACAAGGCACCATGAGTGTAGAGAGTAAGAATCAGGAGGGAACCAGATATTACATTGAAATTCCTATTTAAATGCGCCTTCTATGACCGAACCTATTCAACTCTTGATTGCCGACGACCATGAAATATTCAGAGATGGTCTGGCCCTGATGCTATCCCGGCAAAAGGACATGAATCTGGTCGGCCAAGCCGGGGATGGGGTAGAATTATTGGCACTCGTAGAGGCTGGATGTCCTGACGTGGTCCTTATGGATATCAAAATGCCCAGGATGGACGGGATACAGGCAACCAAAGAATTGATCAAAACATATCCCGATTTACATATCGTTGCCTTGTCCATGTTTTCTGAAGAGAACCTGATTGTGGAGATGCTGGAGGCAGGAGCCAAAGGTTACTTACTCAAAAATGCAGATAAACAGGAAATCCTGGATGCCATTCACTCAGTTATGGAAAACAGGGTCTATTACTGCAGAGACACTTCGGTTACCCTGGCTTCCATGATTGTCAAAAGCAATTTCAATCCCTACCGGAAAAAAGAAGTGGTAGAGTTTTCTGAAAGAGAACTGGAAATCATCAAATTAATCTGTAAACAATTCACCGCCCAGGAAATGGGAGACAACCTGTTCCTGAGCAGGCGCACCATTGAGGGATACCGTACCCGTATCCTGGAAAAGATGAGTGTGAAAAATACAGCCGGGGTTGTGATTTATGCCCTTAAAAACAAGCTGATCAGCGAAAAGGAGTTGCTTCAGTGATTTACTTCCGCTCACTCAGTTCCAACCAACGCATTTCTTTTTGTTCGAGCAAGGCTAATATTTCCTGAACCCGATTGCTGTATTGCTGTAACTCATTAAAAGGTAGCGTGCCTACGTTCATCTTTTGCTCCAATTGGCGTTTTTCTGTTTCCAGGTCTGGAAGTTCCTTTTCCAGTTGCTCAAACTCTTTTTTCTCCTTAAAGCTGAGTTTATTGGCCTTTGGGGCTGTGACGGCTTCTGGTGGTTTTGTTTCCACCAGTATAGGCGCCGGGACAGCAGATTTGGCCTGACCAGATTCCTCCTTTTTCAATTCTTCCCTGTATTGGGTATAATTTCCAGGAAAATCACGGACTTTGCCTTCCCCTTCAAAAATAAACAGGTGGTCCACCACCCGGTCCATGAAGTATCGATCGTGGGATACGATCAGCAAACAGCCACCGAAGTCGATCAGAAAATCCTCTAAAATGCGCAATGTTTGCAGATCCAGGTCGTTGGTGGGCTCATCCAATACCAGGAAGTTCGGATTGCGGAACAGCAGGGTGAGCAATTGCAGCCTTCTGCGTTCCCCACCGCTTAGTTTTGACAGATAGGTATATTGTTGTTCAGCCGTAAAAGCAAACAATTCCAGAAACTTACCCGCACTTATTTTCGTTCCATCGGCCAGGGGGAAGAACTCAGCCATCGTCTTAACGTATTCAATCACCCGCATGTCTTCCTTCCATTCCAGACCATCCTGGCTAAAGTGGCCAAAGACCACTGTTTCGCCAGCGTTGATTTTTCCGCTATCTGGTGCTTCAGCACCCAACAGCATGCGGAGGAAGGTAGATTTGCCAACACCGTTTTTCCCCACGATCCCAATCCGCTCACCCTTTTTAAAAGTATAGTCGAATCCTTTGAGTATAGGCAGATTACCATAGGATTTATAGACCTTTTTAAGCTCTATGATCTTTCCGCCTAAGCGGGTCATTTTTGCTTGTAAGGTCATTTCTGTCTGGTCCGAACGCTGTTTTACCTTTTCCTCCAGGGCAAAAAAAGCATCTTCCCTGGACCTGGACTTGGTTGTCCGGGCTTTGGGTTGCTTGCGCATCCATTCCAGTTCTTTGCGGAACAGGTTTTGATTTTTGGCCCCCGTAGCGACTTCTGACTCGTGGCGGGCAGCTTTTGACACCAGGAAATAGTCGTAATCTCCATGGTATACGTAGGCCGTATGCGCGTCTAACTCTAAGATTTCGTTGCAAACGTTATCCAGGAAGTACCGGTCGTGGGTGACCAGCAATACCGTTGCCCTGGAGGCGGAAAGGAACTCCTGTAGCCACTCTATCATGGTCACGTCCAGGTGGTTAGTGGGCTCGTCCAATACCAGCAAGGTCTGTGGCCCATGCAATTGAGCCTCCAGTAAGGCCTGAGCCAATGCCGCCCTTTTCTTTTGTCCCCCGGATAGCTGACGCATGGGGACGTGCAAATGATGAAGGTTGAGTTTGCTCAGGATTTGCTTGACGGTCGCTTCGAAATGCCAGGCATTCAATTGATCAAGCTCATGAAGTAATTGACTAAACCTTTCAGAATCCTCGTCAGTTGGACCTTCTGCGGAGGCATCGCCTTCCTGTTCAGAGAACGCCTCCAGGTATTCTTCGTAGGCTTTGACGGCTTTCATCACTGGATGATCCAGGCTAAGCAGGTTGTCCCATACGCTTTTAGCTGGGTCATAAGCGGATTCCTGGGGAAGCATGACTACCTGTACGTCTTTATGCACCCATACGGTACCGTTATCCGGGGTGTCCAAACCTGCTATAATATTGAGCAGGGTGGATTTGCCAGAGCCGTTGCGGGCAATCAAAGCGATTTTATCCCCTTCTTCTATATGAAAAGAGATATGGTCAAACAAGGTGCGGGTACCAAAAGACTTACTGATATTTTCAACTGAGGCGTAGTGCATCCCGCAAAGGTACGCCATGGGTTAAATTTTCCGCGCAACTCATCCGCCGCGCTCAATTTATATGTAATATTACCCTTCTTTAATGTTTATCAACAGTATGGCTGAACAAATAGCAATCATTGGTTTAGGATATGTTGGCCTTCCCCTGGCTGTGGCATTTTCGCGCAAACATAAAGTAACAGGATTTGACATTAAAAGTGATAGGGTAGCGGAATTGAGGAAGGGTTATGACAGGACCCTGGAAGTAGAGGAGGAGATCCTCCAATCCGTTCTATCCGATGCGCCTTCTGAAGAGGGGTTGTTTATCACCTCCTCTTTAGCAGACATAGCAGAAGCACGTGTATACATCGTTACCGTGCCCACCCCGGTGGACAAGTATAACCGCCCTGACCTTACACCCTTATACAAAGCCAGCGAAACGGTAGGTAAAGTATTAAAGCCAGGAGATAAGGTGATTTATGAATCCACCGTTTATCCTGGTGTAACGGAAGATGAATGTGTGCCGGTATTGGAAAAAGCCTCAGGGTTGGTATTCAACAAGGATTTTACCGCTGGCTATTCACCAGAACGGATTAACCCTGGGGACAAGGAACATACGGTAAGCCGTATCCTCAAAGTAACCTCAGGATCAACACCTGAGGCGGCAAAGCAGATCAATGAATTATATGCTTCCGTCATCGAAGCAGGCACCTACATGGCCTCCAGTATCAGAGTGGCAGAGGCGGCCAAGGTCATAGAAAACAGTCAAAGGGATATCAATATTGCTTTCGTTAACGAGTTGTCCAAGATTTTCAACCTCATAGGTATCGACACCAGGGAAGTTTTGGAGGCGGCAGGCACGAAATGGAATTTCCTGCGCTTTTCTCCTGGCCTGGTGGGTGGCCATTGTATTGGCGTGGACCCCTATTACCTGACGCAAAAAGCACAGGAAGTAGGATATCATCCAGAGATTATATTGGCAGGAAGGAGACTCAATGACGGGATGGGCGCTTATGTGGCAGAGCAGGTCGTCAAACAAATGGTCAGAAGCAATATCCCAGTAAATGGCTCCAGGGTTTTGATTCTTGGTTTTACTTTTAAGGAGAATTGCCCGGATGTGCGCAATACCAGGGTCATCGATATTTACAGGGAATTGGAAAGCTACCATGTGCAGGTAACCCTTCTTGATCCCAGGGCATCTTTTGAGGATGTAGAACATGAGTATGGAATCCGAATGAGCGAAGCATTGCCGGATTCCATTGCAGAAAATGCCCGGTTTGATGCCATCATTCTGGCGGTAGCCCACCAGGAGTTTTTGAAGGTGGACATCCGTAAATGGGGAAGGGAAGGTGTTGTTATTTTTGATGTGAAGTCTGTGCTACCCAAAGACTGGGGCGCACTCAGATTATAAATTACCATATGGAACCAAAAGGATACTTTATTCACGAATCTTCTGTCGCAGACGAAGGTTGTAGCATAGGAGAGGGAACCAATATCTGGCATTTCTGTCATGTGATGGCCGGAGCCAGGATTGGAAAGGATTGCACCATTGGACAAAACGTAATGATTGCAACCGATGTAATACTGGGAGACCGGGTGAAGGTGCAAAACAACGTCTCCATTTATACAGGGGTCACCCTGGAAGATGAAGTGTTTTTAGGCCCTTCCTGTGTGTTTACCAATGTGCTCCATCCCAGGAGTGCGGTTAACCGGAAAGGTCAGTATACCAGAACCAATGTGGGCAAAGGGGCAACCATAGGCGCCAATGCCACCGTAGTTTGCGGGCATGATATTGGCAAGTTTGCTTTTATTGGTGCCGGGGCAGTCGTTACTAAAAAAGTGCCTGATTATGCCTTGGTCATGGGCAATCCAGCCATTCAAAAGGGTTGGGTCAGTGAATTTGGCCATACCCTGGCCTTTGATTGGAATGGATTTGCCATATGCCCTGAAAGTGACCAGGAGTATAAACTAGAGAACAACCAGGTGACCCGCATCAAATAGACATCATTAACCCTTAACCCTAAACTACCCACGCTGTTGAATGCCTTACCCTCCAATGCAGTTGGATTTGCCGTTCTGGGATATGGTCGGATAGGTCAAAGGCACGCCCGCCTGATCCAGGAAAATCCGGAGGCTTCACTTATAGCCATTGCGGACACCATTCCTAAGGAAGCGCCTTCGGGTATTCCCGTTTTTTCAAGTCTGGAAGCCTTATTGGCTTGCCCCGAAGCTAAGTCAATAGACGTCGTTACCATTGCTACGCCCAATGGCCTTCACGTGCCACAGGCCATGGCTTGCCTGGAGGCAGGCAAGCATGTATTGGTGGAAAAACCGGTTGCCTTGCATCGCTCAGAGATGGAAGGCCTCTTGAACTTAGCTGCCGGTAAAGGATTGAGGGTCTTTCCGGTGTTGCAAAACCGGTGGACACCCGGCGCCCAATGGTTGAAGGAAATGATAGAGGGCGGACAATTGGGTAAACCCATTTTGGTTCAGGTCAATTGCTTTTGGAACCGGGATGAACGATATTACCAATCCGGGGGATGGCATGGGGATCAGTCCTTGGATGGAGGTGTTTTATATACGCAGTTCTCGCATTTTATTGACTTGGTATACTGGTTGTTCGGGTCATTCGAAATTACAGATACCCAAATGATCCAGGCCAGACAATGGACGGACAAAACCTTTCCAGATACGGGGTCTGTTCACTTCCGGCTGGCCTCAGGAGGCATGGGGACTTTTCAGTTTACCACAGCCGTCTGGGACAAGAACATGGAAAGCGCTATCAGCATTATTGCTGAAAACGGATCTATTAAAGTCAAAGGACAATATCTTGATCAGGTGGCGTATTGCCATGTTAAAGGGGCGCATCCTTCGGTTTGCCTACAGGACTGGAACCCAGAGGAGGGACACCGGCGCTTGCTGGATAATGTCATTAAGGTGTTGAAGGGTAAGGCCGCACCATTGATCGATCCTACGGAAACCGCTCAGGTCATAGGCATCATTGAATCCATATATGTTCAAACCCCATCATAAATTATGTGCGGGATAGCTGGGCTGATCAGTGCCGATGGTAGTCAGGTCAGCAGGCCCAGACTCCAGCTCATGACGGATGTGCTGGCTCACCGGGGGCCAGATGGGGATGGTTTTTGGATAAGCGAGGATGGCCGGGTCGGTTTGGGTCATAGAAGGCTCTCTGTGATAGACCTTAGCCCTGGCGGTGCTCAACCCATGTTTTATGGGTTGGAGGACCGCTATGTGCTTGTTTACAATGGGGAAATCTATAACTACCTGGAACTAAAACAAAGGCTCCTAAACCAGGGTTATACTTTTAAGACAGGCACAGATACAGAGGTGATACTTGCCTTGTATCACCTCAAACAAGAAGGTTGCCTTTCCGAATTGGATGGCATGTTTGCCTTTGCCTTATATGATAGACAGGAGCAGACCTTGTTTTGCGCCAGAGACAGATTTGGGGAAAAACCATTTTATTATACCCACGAGCCTGGGCACTACTTTTATTTTGGCTCGGAAATGAAGGCTATCTGGCGTATTGGGATACCCAGGACCGTGAGTCATACGATGCTATATCGGTACCTGGCCTATGGGATGGTCCAGGACCCCATGCATAAGGGAGATACATTTTTTGAAGAAATCTTCTCCCTGGAGCCTGCCCATTTCCTGAAACTCCAGCTAGGTTCCATGACCATAGAAAAAGCCAGGTACTGGGATCTTAATCTGGGCGATAAACAAGTGGGCTTGGATGAGCGTCAGGCCAGCCAGCAGTTAAGAGACCTCCTATCCCGCTCCGTCACCAGACGACTGCGGTCCGATGTATCTGTAGGCTCCAGTTTTTCAGGAGGCTTAGATAGCAGTATCATCCTGAGCCTGGCAGCATCCCGGATGGATGAAAATAAGTTCAACACCTTTTCAGCCCGTTTTCCTGGATTTTCCAGGGATGAAGGAAGGTACATGGCATTAATGAAGGAGCGTTATCCTGTAATATCCAATGATGTTTTTCCCAATGGGGAAGACCTCCTGAGCAAGATCAACTCTGTACTTTACCATCAGGAAGAACCGCTGGGGTCCGCTAGTGTACTGGCCCAGTTTGAGGTCATGAAGGCGGCAAAACAAAAAGGGGTAACCGTATTGCTGGATGGGCAGGGCGCCGATGAAATCATGGGAGGCTACGGGCATCATCATCTCCCATGGATATGGGAATCTTTGAATTCGGGTTATGCAAATATGGTAAAGTCTGGCTGGTATTACCTTTCCAGGAAAACAGATAACCATGTTAATTTGAGGTTAATCAAAGATCTGTTCAGAATATTGTCATTTCACTTTCCGAGCTTGTCAAGGGAATTGAAGATCAAACGTATGGCTGCCCGCCAGTCTTTCCAGCCTTTTTTTGAAAAGGGGTATGATGATACATTTGGAAAGACAGCATTGTATTCAGGTTTGTTTCGTGGTAATGGATTACCCAGCCTGGACGCCTTACTTTATTTTGAGACTTGTACCATGGGCTTGCCTGAATTGTTGAGGTATGCTGACAGAAATGCCATGGCCCATTCAAGGGAGATCAGATTACCCTTTCTGGATCATGAGCTGGTGAGTTTTATTTTCTCCTTACCTGGTTCCATGAAGATGAATGGGCCATGGAGCAAGTTCTTACTGAGGAAGGCTTTTGAAGAAATGTTGCCTTCCCAGATTGCCTGGAGGAGAGATAAGGTAGGATATGAACCACCTCAACAAACCTGGATGTCCAGCCCTGTAGTACAGCAGGAGATAAAGGAGTCTATTGGTTTCCTGGTGAGAGAAGGCATATTGCACCCGAGACTCCTTCGCACGACACCCCATGGTCATGGGGCATTTGAGAGAGGGGACGGCAGTTGGAACATTCTAATGGCAAAGGCGCTGATGGCCGAAAATTCTATATAAATGAATGAAAAATCATTATTTTTGGTATTAGTAGAGACAATTTTGTCATCAATCCAATCCTATGCGATCATTTTAGTATGAAGCACTTGAAAAACCAAGGGTGTTACTGTATCCTGTCGGTATTACCATTCTTATTGCTTACCGCCTGCACTCCATACAGGAAGATCGTCTACTTTCAGGATCTCAAGGATACAACCCGGTTTTACGTCCAGGACTCCATCAGGAGCACGCAAGCTACTATCCAACCCGCTGATGTCATGGACATTTACGTGAGTAGTGCCAGCCCTCAATCATCAACCACCTTTAACTTTGGTGGAACTTCCTCCTCCGGAGCGGAAGGCGCCTCAGCAAGTAGCGCCAGGGGATATACCGTTTATGGAGATAGCTGTATTGAGTATCCTATCCTCGGAAGGGTGAAAGCCGCCGGGTTAACCCCCATGGCCCTTAAAGATACCCTTACGAGGATGTTAAACGATTACCTCAAGGATCCGGTAGTAAATATTCAATTCTTGAATTATAAAGTCACGGTGTTGGGTGAAGTGGCCAGGCCCGCAGCCTACACCATAAGTGATGGGCATGCCACTTTGCTGGACTTACTGGGTAAGGCTGGAGACCTTACCATTTATGGACGCAGGGATAATATAACGGTTATCCGGGAAGAGAATGGTAAAAGAACCTTCGCCAGGCTGGATTTAACTTCCAGTAAAGTATTTCTATCCCCGTATTACTATCTCAAGCAAAATGACATCGTGTATGTACAACCCAATAAGTCCAAATCTGCTTCAGCCGATGACCGGTTGTCCAGGAACCTTGGACTGGGCGCAGCGATCCTTGCCATCCTCCTAACATTGATTTATCTGACTAAATAGATATGAACGGCCCCATACCCATTGAAGAAAAGTCCCATAACCCTGCCTCTGGCTCCAGACCCGCCGGCGCCACGGAGCTAAATATGGTTAAAGACATCCTTTCAAGTCTGCTGAGAAATTGGTATTGGCTGTTTATTTCCGTGGTGCTATTTGGCGTTGGTTCAAAAATATACCTCAGGTACAGCGTACCTATTTATAATATTCATTCAAGATTCCTCATTAAGAAACCCAGCAGCAGTTCCCAGGATCAGGAGCTCCAACAATTGAACATCATCAACAACGATAATGATGTAGGCAACGAACTGGAAGTGTTAAGGACCAAACTGATGATGCAAAGGACCATACACCAGCTCCAATTGAATGTCACCTGCTGGTCTTTGGGGCATTTTAAACATTCGGAGCTGTATCATAATGCACCCTTTGAAGTGAACCTGCTCGATATGTACAGCAGTGCCACGGGAGCTTCCTGGCATGTTACAATAGATCCCCAGGGAACAGGAGTCGTGCTCAGTCAGGGAGAAAAAAACGGATTGTATCATTGGGGAGACACGGTGAGCACTTCCCAGGCCACATTTGTCATCAACAAGAACGAAGGGCATTTTTTCAAGGCGGGAGAGTACCTATTAAGTATTTCACCTGAAGATGCGACAACTTCAGGCTTTATCAACAGTACTAAGATTTATCAGGGTACAGACGGAACGGATGTGATTGAGATGGAGATCTCGGACCCGATCCCCCAGAGGGGTAAAGATGTGCTCAACACGTTATATGAAGTTTATTCCAAGGCTAATGTAGAGGACCAGAATACAACGGCTGACAACACGATTGATTTTATCAATAATAGGCTCAACATTGTTCAGAAGGAGCTCTCAGGTGTAGAAAAGAATATTCAGGATTTCAAAACGGCTAATCATGTTACAGACCTTTCTTCCCAGACAAAGGCAATGGAGCAGAATGAACAGGACCTGGAAAAGGACCTGGTTCAGCAACGTATTCAACAGGATGTGATCAATTCTGTGGAGGATTATATTCAGAGCAAAATTCATAGGGTGGTACCCCCCTCACTGGTGGTAGAAGATCCCGAATACAGGGGCTTGGTCACCAGGTATAATATGCTGGTGGTGGAAAGAGATAATCAGTTGGCGGTTTCCAAGCCTAAAAACCCTTTGATTGTAGAGATGAATGCCCAGTTGGATACCCTTAAACGGGACCTGTTGTCCTCCCTGGAAAACGTCAAAAACAACTTGAAGGTGACGGCCTCCAATTTGACCAATAGGCTTGACCAGGCAAAGGGATTGATAGCGGGTGTACCAGCAAAAGAAAGGGCATTCCTGGAAATTTCCAGGGACCAAACCATTAAACAGCAGTTGTACCTGTTTCTGCTCCAGAAGCGGGAAGAAACGGCTATCTCCAAGTCGGGCACCCTATCCAACTCCAGGTTGATAGAGCCTGCTGTAGCGGCGGCTGTGCCCTTCAAACCCAATCGTCCCAATATCTATTTGACTTGCCTGGGCCTGGGATTACTTATCCCCGCCTCCGTCATTATCCTGAAGGAGTTATTGAATAACAAGATCATGAGTCGTCAGGATGTTGTTATGCGTACTGCTACACCCATACTGGGTGAAATAGGGCACAACCATACCCAAAAATCACTGGTGGTTGAAAAGGGAGCGCGTAGCGGACTGGCGGAACAATTCAGGGCTATACGTGCCAACCTACAGTTTATGCTCACGGGAAAGGCGCACAATGTCATATTGGTTACCAGTAGTATCAGCGGGGAAGGGAAGTCATTTATTGCGCTGAACCTGGCTAACTCTTTGGCTATTTCAGGAAAGAAAGTGGCATTAATGGAACTGGATTTGCGCAAGCCCCGCTTATCACAGGAGCTGGATATGTCCAACCACCATGGATTTTCCAACTACGTTGCTTCTGGTGCTGAATTGAAGTACCTGCCGGTTCCGGTGCCCGATCATCCGGATCTCTACCTGATCAGTTCCGGTCCCCTCCCGCCAAATCCGGCGGAGTTATTAATGCAGGATAAGACCAGGGACCTGTTTGAATACTTGTATGCTAATTTTGACTACATCGTAATGGATACGCCACCCATAGGACTGGTTACGGATGCATTGACCCTGGCAGCCTATGCGGATACCTGCATTTATGTGGCCAGGCAGAATTACACTTCCAAAGAACAGCTTTCTATAGTCGAAGACCTCTTTGCCCATAAAAAGATGAAAGGACTGTCCATCATCCTCAATGACATTCGCAAGAAAAGCGGGGCTGGTAATGGCTATGGGTATGGCTACGGTTATGGCTATTCAAGCGGGTATTATTCCAACGGGACCGAAGAAAAACCTGGTTTGTGGAAGCGAATCTTTCTAAAGAAAAATCATGTTTAATCAACCCTACCATACAGGTTCTATTTCGGGAAACACCTTTCTTGTTACAGGGGGAGCTGGTTTCATTGGCTCAAACCTGGTTGCCTACCTTATTAAATACGGCGCAGGAAAGATCCGGGTCCTGGATAACCTCTCCACGGGAAAGTTTGAAAATATTCGGGCGTTCCTGGATTATCCAGGGTTCGAATGGATGGAGGGGGATATAAGGGACATGGATACCTGTATCAAGGCCTGCCAGGGGGTACAATTTGTCTCCCATCAGGCGGCATTAGGATCTGTGCCCAGATCCATTAAAGATCCTGTAACCACCAATGAGGTCAATATCAAAGGGCACCTACAGGTCTTACAGGCCGCTAAGGAGCAAACGGGTATCATTAAAATGGTCTACGCTGCTTCCTCTAGCACCTACGGTGATTCCATGGAATTACCCAAGGTAGAAGGCAAAATCGGACGCCCGCTTTCACCCTATGCCGTCACTAAATTCGTCAATGAGCTGTATGCCCAGGTATACTCGGATCTTTACGGATTTCATACCATAGGCCTGAGGTACTTCAACGTATTCGGGCCCCGTCAAGACCCTGATGGTCCCTACGCTGCGGTCATACCACTGTTTATGCGTGCAGCATTGGAAAACCGTTCTCCTATGATCCATGGAGATGGGGAGCAAACCAGGGATTTCACCTTTGTAGAAAACGCCGTGCAGGCAAATATCCGTGCCCTGACCGAAGGACAGAAATTAAACCGGCACGAAGTATTTAATATAGCCTGTGGAGATAAAACCTCCCTCAACCAATTGTGGAACATACTGGCTGAGAAAACCGGCAATGTCCTCAAACCAACCTATATGCCGCCGAGGCAAGGGGACATACGCAAATCCCTGGCCAATATAGACAAGGCCGCCCGCTTACTCCAATACAAGCCATTTTTCAATATTGAAACGGGTTTGGAAATAACCCTTAACTGGTATAGGAATGAGCATTAAGAAGAAGACCATATCAGGTTTGTTCTGGTCTTTTGGCCAACAGTTTACCATGTTGGGGCTTAACCTGGTGGTATCTGTTATCCTGGCCCGTTTGATGGGTCCCGATCAATTCGGATTAATTGGAATGGTGGCCATATTTATTGCAGTGGGTGAAGCCGTAGTAGGCGGCGGCCTAGGGGCTTCTGTTATCAGGACCGAACAACCGGATGAATTGGACTATGCAACGACTTTCCTGTCCAATATGGTGATTGGTATTACACTCTACGGAATGTTGTACCTGGCAGCCCCCTTCATTGCTGAATTTTTTCATCAGCCCATTTTGACCACCATCCTCAGGGTATATATGTTGACCATCATCGTGTATGCTTTGGGTGGGGTGCAGATTACCCGGCTTACCAAAGAAATGGATTTTAAAAAACTGTCCATTGCTTTGATCCCCTCAGAAGTCATCAGCGGAGCCCTGGGCATTTACCTTGCTTTTAAAGGATATGGGGTTTGGAGCCTGGTTTGGATGAACCTCATTCAGGCGGCTTTATATGCGGCATTATTATGGATTATTTCGGGATGGGCTCCCGTTTTGCAGTTTAGCCGGGTAAGATTTAAAAAGCATTTTACTTTTGGGGCGAACATTCTGGCCTCCACTTTACTAGAGCGGATTTTTCAGAATATCTATACCGTTTTTATCAGCAGGTTTTATCCTGCGGCCCAGGTGGGGTATTATACCAGGTCTTACACCTTCGTCATGATCCCCGTCAATAATTTCTATGAGGCGCTGACTAAGGTTGCCTTCCCTGCATTTTCATCCATCCAGAACGATACCGATAAATTATTGCTGGCTTGCCGGAAACTCATGCAACAGGCATTGTTTTTATTGCTGCCCCTGATGATGATGATGATCTTGGTGGCCGTACCCTTGTTCCAATGGATGTTGACGGATAAATGGCTTCCCGCTGTTCCCTATTTCAGGCTATTATGCGTGGTTGGTATGGTCGTGGCCGGAAACGGGTATTTTCAAAATGTGCTCATGGTCAAAGGGCGCAGTGACCTGCTGCTGAAGGTAGTTGTTTTGGAGAAAGTGATTATCACCATTGGCATTTGTTGCATTTACCCATTTGGGGTGAAGGGGCTGCTTTATTATCAGATTGCCTCCTCTTTTATCTTGTTTGTCGTGAACGGTTATGTGGCCGGTACATTGGTGAATTACCCCCTCATTAAGCAGTTGAGGGACGTAGGGCCTCTATTCGCCATCACGGCCCTGAGTGCCATCCCCGCTTATTTATTTAGTCGATACCTCGATACCCATACAGTGATGACCATGGCCTGTCCCATTCGGATCATCCTCGTTTGCCTGGTCTATAGCATCGTGTATTTGACCGGTTTTTTATTATTTGGGCTGCCCCAGATAAGCGACTTCAGAGCGCTTGTACTGGGCGGCATCACTAAAAAAATGAAGCCATGGACGGTGCCCGCATAATATCTTTTCCCAAAATCCTGGACCCAAGGGGAAACCTTACGTTCCTGCAAGCCCCCTCCCAACTTCCCTTTGATCTGAAAAGGGTTTTTTGGACTTATGACGTTCCTGGAGGAGAGACGCGGGGAGGACATGCGTATCACAAGCAAGAAGAAATCATCGTTGCCTTGAGCGGAAGCTTTGACGTTGTTGTCCGTAGGCTGGATGGCGCTGAAGAGAAATTCCAATTGAACCGTTCCTATTACGGGTTATATCTTCCTGCTTATACCTGGAGGCATATGGAGAATTTTTCTACCAATTCCCTTGCCTTGCACCTGGCAAATACCCCATTCGACAGGAATGACTATATATACGATTATGATGCATATGCCGCTCTTTCCAACAAAACCCAGTTATGAGCAAGACTGTATTTGACTGTGCGTTGATTTACCTGAACCGGTTGGATACTGGAAAGGGTCATATTTCTGTGGTAGAAGGTACGGAAAGCATTCCTTTCGAAACAAAGCGGGTATTCTACCTCTATGATATACCTGGAGGAGAATCCAGGGGTGCGCATGCCCATAAAACCTGTCACCAGTTTCTGGTAGCAGCGGGAGGTGCTTTTGAGGTGTTACTCAATGATGGCAAAACCCAGCGCATGGTGCAACTCAATCGCCCCTATATGGGATTGCATATACCTCCGGGTATCTGGGCCTCTGAAGTGAATTTCTCTTCCGGCTCCATTTGCCTGGTATTTACCTCGCATGTTTATTCCGAATCGGATTACATAAGGGATTATCAGGAATATCTGGACTGGATTGGCCAAACAACGTTACCATCATGATGAAGCAGGAACATAGTCCCTCTATCCATCCCAGTGCCGAGGTGCAAACCAAGGATATTGGGCCTGGAACACTTGTCTGGCAATTCTCCATTATCCTCCAGGGCGCAAAGATTGGCTCAGGATGTAATATTAATTGCCACACTTTTATTGAATCGGATGTTGTTATTGGCAACAATGTCACCCTTAAACCAGGTGTATATCTTTTCAATGGAATGCGGGTGGAGGACAACGTTTTTATAGGCCCTAATGCCTCTTTTACCAATGACAAATATCCCCGATCCAAACGCTACCCCGATGCCTTTCAACATACCCTTCTGGAACATGGCTGTTCCATTGGGGCAGGGGCCATTGTATTAGGTGGAAGCATAGTAGGGGCCTATGCGGTGGTGGCAGCGGGTAGCGTGGTTACCAAGGATGTCCCCCCACATGCATTGGTAAAGGGTAACCCTGCAAAGATTAGTGGTTGGGTCGATAAGGAAGGGAGGAAACTGGCCTTACAACCATCGGGAATATGGATGGATGTCGCGGGCAAACAATACAAGGTGATCAACAATAAACTCATTGAAGAATGAAAATCCCATATGTGTCCTTTTCTGGTATGCATGATGATATAAGGGAGGATATGAATCGCGCCTTTCTGGAAGTGTATGACAATGCCTGGTATGTATTGGGTAAACAGGTTGACGAGTTTGAACAGCTTTATGCTGGATTTAGCAGCACTTCCTATTGTAAAGGGATCAGCAATGGATTGGATGCTTTGTTCCTCTCTCTGAAAGCCTTGGATGTTGGGCCGGGAGACGAAGTGATTGTCCCTTCCAATACCTATATCGCTACCGTATTGGCTATATCATATGTAGGCGCCCAACCCATATTTGTGGAGCCGGACAAGCGCACCTATAACCTGGATCCCAGCAAGATAGCGGCAGCAATTACGCCTAAAACCAAGGCCATTATGCCTGTGCATCTCTACGGACAATCTTGTGAGATGGGGCCAATTATGGACTTGGCTAATCAACATGGGTTATTTGTCGTGGAAGATAACGCTCAGGCCCATGGAGCAACCTATCAGGGTAAAATCACTGGAGCCTGGGGACATGCGAATGCGACTAGTTTTTACCCGGCAAAAAACCTGGGTGCATTGGGGGATGCAGGAGCCATCACCACCAATGATGCCGCCCTGGCAGATAAGATCAGCATGCTGAGGAATTATGGGTCTAAGAAGAAGTATTATAACGAGGCCATTGGGCATAATATGCGACTGGATGAACTACAGGCAGCCTTCCTGAAAGTGAAGTTGCCCCGGTTGAATCAATGGACCCAATCCCGTTGCCAGATCGCCGAAAGCTATCAACGGGGTTTGCAGCATACGGGTGATTTGGTGCTGCCTTATACGGCTCCGGGAGCAACCCATGTCTACCATGCCTATGTTATCCGGACCAACCGCAGGGATGAGCTAATGGCCTATTTGACCGCAAATGGCATAGGGACCATTATCCATTATCCGGTACCACCTCATCTTCAGCAGGCCTATCAAGACCTGGGTTACCAAAAAGGGGATTTCCCCATTGCGGAAGAGCTGGCTGCTACCAGCCTTAGCCTGCCCCTATGGCCTGGGCTAAGTGAAGAAAAGGTCAATGAAGTTGTTTCTTTGGTTCAACAATTCTATTCCAATCCCTGACCATGAAGGAAACTCCGCTTGTATCGGTTATTGTCATTACCTACCAATCGGCCGCAACGGTATTGGAAACGCTGGATAGTATCTATGCCCAAACTTATGCATGCATTGAGCTGGTCGTAGCCGATGATGGGTCTGGAGATCATACCATGGACCTGGTAAAGGAGTGGGTCATCACGCACGGACAACGATTTGAAGGCGTGACATGCACCATAGCCCCTCAAAATCAGGGAATCCCTGCCAACTGCAACAGAGGGGTGAAGCATTCCCGGGGGAAATTTATTAAGATCATTGCGGGCGATGACCTACTTACCAGGGATTGTATTGCCTATTTTGTCAGCCATGCCGATGGGCAGGATCTCCTTTGTTCCGCTATGGATGGACTCAAGGATGGAAAACTGGTCCCAATGGACCCAACCCATGAACGGGACCTGGCTGCCTTTTTCAGGAGTTCACCCTCCCATCAATTGCGTAATTATGTCCGTAACCCCATTTTCCTAAATACGCCAACCTGGTTTTATGCAAGAACGGCTTATGATCAGGTGGACGGTTTTGACGAATCCATTTCATTGCTGGAGGATCAACCATTCCTGATAAAACTGTTGGCGGCTGGATATACCCTGACCCTACTCCCAGCGGTGACGGTCCATTACAGGATTAGTACCGGATCTACCATGGGTGGGCAGAAACTTCCCTTTCGGTTATGTTTGCTGAAGTGTTTCCGCACCTACAGATTGCCTTACTTGAGGTGGACGTCTATTCCGGAAGTTTTGATAAGATTGGAGTTTATGGTCCTCAAAGGGTTGCTTAAGCCGAAACGTTTCAGACCCGAACGAATTGACCGGTTTCAACGATACAGGCCTTCCAGGGTATTACTGGAACCTGGTTTTGGGGCTCACTTTATACGCAAGGCTGGATTAATGCGCACGAAGGCGGTTAAACCAAACTAAAGACATTGTCATGCAGTATTCTGATAAACCACTGGTCTCTGTAATAGTCATTGCTTACAACTCTTCCGCCTTTATAGAGGCAACCCTGGACAGCATCCGGGAACAAACGTATGGAAATATAGAACTGATTATTACCGATGACGGCTCTGGCGATCATACCCTCCGCCTGGCAGAAGCCTGGGTGGGACGGTATGGTGCCCATTTTCAGCGTGTGGAAATCCTGGCTGCCGAAAAAAATACAGGTATTTCCGGAAATTGTAACAGGGGGTGGAGGGTATCGGAGGGGGCATGGATAAAGATCATAGCTGCTGACGATTTGCTGCTACCCAATTGTATTGCCGATAATGTTTCTTATGTCAGTTCTGTACCAGGGGTTGATTTTGTTTTTTCCAGGATGAACAGGATAGATGCCGAAGGCGCCTATCTAGGGCCTTACTTTTACCCAGCTTCGTTTTTCAGTCAAACCGTAGAAAAGCAACTGGAACTTATTTTGAGCAGGAATTACCTTTCCGCTCCGTCTGGATTTATCAGCCGGCGGGCATTGATATTGGCGGGTGGATTCGATGAATCCTATCCCATGATGGAGGATCTGCCTCTTTGGACTAAGCTTTTGTCCTTGGGGGTACGTGCCCACGGCCTGGATAAGATCACCGTTGCTTATAGAACACACCAGGGCGCTATTCAGTCCAAATCCCATCAATTTTTGCAGGATTACCTTCGGGCCAACGCTCGTTTCGATCAGGAAATCAGGTTGCCTACGGCAAGGGAAAAGTCTATTTTCCTATACCTGGTTCTTCAATTGGAAGTAGGTATAGCACATATCGTCCGAAGAAGGGTTCTTTACTTAACGTGCTATCCCCTCCTTTGGATCTGGGCCCATTGCAAGCCATACCGGCTTCCCAGATCATTAACCCCGAAGCCTGATACAGCCAATATATGACGGAAATCAGCCTGATCATACCCATTTATAATGTCGAGCAATACATAGGCCGCTGTATGGAGGCCGTGCTTTGTCAGACCTACAAACATTATGAGGTTATCCTGGTAGATGATGGTTCTTCGGATAACTCTTTGCTCCTTGCCACCAATCTGCTGGAAAATAGCGCCGACCCTGTACCCTATAAGGTAATCGTTCATCCCCAAAACAGGGGGGTATCCGCTGCCAGAAACTCGGGACTGGATGCCGCCTCGGGGAATTATATTTATTTCCCGGACAGTGATGATTATATAGAACCGGAACTATTGTCTATTCTGCATTCTGCTGCGGTCACCACTGGGGCAGATGTTGTCATGTGTGGGTCCAGAAGTGTATTTGAGCGGGACGCCAAACCGCCGGTATTAGATATCCCGGCTATACAGGGACTTCATACAGGGGATGAAGCCCTGATCGCCTTATTCGAAGGCAGGTGCAGGGCTTACCTATGTATGCAGTTGTTCTCCAGGGCAGCCATAGGGGACTTGCGTTTTCCTGTTGGAAGAATTTATGAGGACAGGTTGATGCTGCCCCAGATTTTTTTAAGGGTAAAGAAGGTGCTCTTTATACCTGATATACTCTATAACTATGTCCAGAGAATGGGATCCATTACTAAAGGTTTCCGACCGGAGATATATAGGACGATAGAGGGAATGAAGGAATTGGAACATTTACTGGGGCCCAGGCTCCAGGAAAATACCTGGGCTGATCCATTTTTCCGTTATGAATACCTGAATTTCCAGACGCTGGTTTTCAACGCCGTCATTCATTCCAGGAATTATGGAGAGGTGCGCAGTTTTCTTTCCAAGGTTCGTAAACAGATAGCCTGGAAGAAATTATGGAACGGATACAAGCTCATGCCCCGTCCTGTCCTATCTCTGGTAATGTTTAAGCTGAACCCGTTCTTATTCCGTCTGACCCTAAAGAAATACATCCTTAAAAAGCTGGAAAAATGAAGGTGCTGAAGATTATAGGATCTCTGGATTTTGGGGGCATTGAAAAGGTATTTGAAATCGTTGCCCGTTATCATACGGGTAATAAGGCCGATATTGTCTTCCTTGCATTGGGGAAAGGGGGAGCCACTCAGCGATCAATTGTTGAGCTGGGATACCGGGTTGTGGTCTGGGACAAGCCAACATCCATACCCAGCATAGCACTCATTGGCCAATTAATAGGGTTTATCCGAAGAGAAAATCCGGACGTGGTGCATACGACCGGAGCGGAAGCCAACTTTCACGGCATCATTGCCGCCTGGTTGTGCCAGGTGCCCGTCCGGGTGGCCGAGGAGATAGGAATGCCTGCGCATAGCCCAAGTGCTAAATGGGTATTTAAGCAGGTGTACAAATTGGCGTCAAAAGTTATTGCGGTTGCCGGTCAGGTACAGCGCTTCCTGGTTGATGCCGGAGAAGCGCGGCCTCAAAAGGTTTCCCTCATCTATAATCCGGTGGATATAGATGCTTTTTATGGCAGGCAAAGGAAGGCTGATAAGGAGCCTTATGTCATCTTATCGGTATGCCGTTTGGATCCTGTAAAAAACCTGGAGACCATGCTCCGGGCTTTTGCTCAATTACAGACCATGACTGGCCGAAAGCTGGCTTACTGGATAGTAGGTGATGGTCCTTCAAGGGGTGCACTAGAGGGACTAGCAGCCAGCCTTGGTCTTGGTCAAAGCGTCACCTTCTGGGGATTTCAGCAGGTACCAGCCGCGTTCATGGAAAAGGCCTCCCTGTTCGTTCTCCCTTCCTTATCTGAGGGACTTCCTGTATCGGTGGTAGAGGCGATGCTGGCGGGATTGCCTTGTGTGGTTACTAAGGTCGGAGGGGCCCCGGAGTTCATTGATCATGGAGACAACGGATGGCTTATAGACCCCAACGATCAGGAGGGGTTGATACAGTTAATACATCAAATCATTCATACAGATGATCAGGATATAAATGTGATCGCCCGCAAAGGGACCCATTCCGTACTGGAGCAATTCCATCCCAATCGCTACCTGGAGCTTACCGGGAAATTATACCAGGATTGTCAACCACAAAGAAAGCAGGTATGAGTAAGATCCGAATACTGCACACGCTGGAAACCATAGGCTCGGGAGGGGTGGAACAATTACGTTATCTCCTGGCAAAGGGGCTGGATAAAATTGAATTTGAACAAAGGATCGTTTGTACCCAGGCATTAGGCGTATTACCGGACAGGTTGCGTGCCGAAGGCATGGACGTAATGCCCGTCGGTTTACTACAATCTCCTTTTCAGCTCAGTCGTTACCAATCTGTGATCCGCATCATAAAAGCATACAAACCGCATATCATTCACGGGGCCGTTTTCGAAGGGATCAGCTTGGGAGTGGTTGCGGGCCGGATAACCAGGGTGCCCGGCATCATCATTGAAGAAACTTCTGATCCTGTAGACCGGAGTTGGAAAGGAAATGCGTTGATGCGTTTATATGCAGGCTTTTCTGATAGGGTCATTGCAGCGTCTGAGGCCGCTGGAGATTATGTAAGGACGGTTGTTCACATACGGGAGCCTAAATTACAGGTCGTCAATAATGGGGTAGCGGAGCCCGAGCAGCCAACACCCATCCAAATAGAAAGACTAAAAGCGGATCTGGGAATCCGGCCACACGATTTTGTGATCGGTAGTGTGGGTAGGCTTTTCGACGACCATAAGAAGTTTAGTGACCTTATAAAAGCGGTGGCACGCTTAAAGGAAAGACAGATACCTGTAAAACTATTGATCATAGGAGACGGGCAGGACAGGGCTAACCTGGAAGCTTTAGCAAGCGAGCTCGGTCTTCAGTCTTCGGTTATCTTTGCCGGATACCAAGGGGATACAGCTCCTTATTTTGCCCTGATGAACCTCTTTGCATTGGCCTCCCAAAGAGAGGCATTTGGGCTCGTTTTAGTGGAGGCGATGTTTTTCAAGCTTCCGGTGGTGGCCACTGCCGTAGGGGGTATCAAATATGTGGTGGAGGATGGACAAACAGGACGTCTGGTAGAGAAAAACAATCCTTCAGCACTCGCAGAAGCGATAGAAGACCTGTATAAGGATCCGCTTAAGCGGTCCCTATATGGGGACGCTGGTTGGAAGAGGGCCAAAGCGCATTTTACCGCTGAGACCTATGTAGAAAAAATCAGGAAAGTGTACCTGGAATTGGCGACCCAAAAGGGAATTAGTATATGAGGAAACTGCTTTTCATCAGTTGGGATGGTCCCCAGGTAAACTACCTGGAAGGATTATTCCTTCCTATCCTGGAAGGCCTCAGGGATCAATACGATCTTCACATCATCCAATTCACATGGGGGGGGGATCCTCAGGCCAATGCTGTCTTGGCCACCACCTTCCGTAATTCGGGTATTCATTATACAAGAAGAGAAGTCGTCCGAAGCCCCAACGTTGGGGTGGGAACCCTCAAAACACTGTGGAGGGGAAAAAGCTTTATAAGAAAGTATATCCGGACGCACTACATTGACCTGTTGCTGGTGAGGAGTATTTTCCCGGCAGCTATGGTTTTGGGATCACTAGGGAAAGGGCCCACCGAGCGATGGATATTTGATGCAGATGGGTTGCCGTTGGAAGAAAGGGTAGATTTTGCCGGTATGAATCCTGGCGGATTAATCTTCAGGCTGCTCAAAAGGGTGGAAAGTAAAATGATAGAACGGTCAGATAGGGTATTGATCCGTTCCGTTCAGGCCATCCCCTATTTGACAAAAAAAGTGGACAGTAACATATTCCAGGTAGTGTCCAATGGGCGGGACCCGGAGCGGTTTCATCCCGGGCCTTGGGCCCAGAGGCAGGACATGCGTAAAGAATGGGGATTGACAGAGGACGGTCTTGCTTTAATTTATGCAGGCTCTCTTGGTCCCCAATACTGCCTTGACCAGATGATACAGTTGTTTGAATTAGTCCTTCAGGCACGCCCAGGATCTATACTCATTTTGTTGACAGCTAATCCGGAATTGGTCGGTAGGTTACCAGTTCAGCTAGTGACGAATATCCTGGTTAAAAGCTTGCCCGCAAGAGAAGTCCCACCATATCTGGCCGCCGCTGATGTAGGTCTGGCATTCAGGCAGCAGGCTCCGAGTATGAAAGGTGTTTTTCCCATCAAAATTGGAGAATACCTGCTCTCGGGATTACCGGTAGTAGCCACATTGGACATAGGGGATACGGATACTTTATTGGGGGGAGAAAACGCCTGTTTGTTGGTAGATGGGCACACGCCGGATCAGCTTAAAAAAGCTGCTGACTGGATAGTGCAGGTGGTCAGGCGGCCAGAAGTAAGGGAGGCCGCACGTCGGCTGGGTTTGGAGCGGTTTAGTCTCCAGCAAAGTATTGATGCCTATAGAAGCGCTCTGGAGGAAAGAGCTGGATAATGTTGGATTTTATTGTCATACCTGTTGTTATTTTCCTGGTGCTTTGGAGTAACCGGAAGATGGCTTATTCCTATGAAACGATTCATGCCGAATGGCTGAGGATTAACCTCAATAAACTATTTGTCTACCATGCTGTTTTTTCCTTTTTATTCCCCTTGCTGCCTGGGGATGCCAGTGGCTATTGGCAATTTTCCTTTCAGCAGGTAGTAGCGCCTACAGACAGTATGTTTGAATATTTTGGGCTCGGTACCAAATTCCTCTTGTTCCTGGATTATATACCCGTCAAAATCTTAGGACTGTCCTTCATTACGGGCAATATATTGTACGGTACGCTTGGGTTTGCGGGTCTGCGTTATTTGTTTCTGCTCTACTATAAATCCATTCACCTTGACTTCAGGATCGGAGGTTTCCCAACCGTCCCTTTCTTGTTTTATCTTCCAAACCTGAACTTCTGGACGGGGGGCGTTGGAAAGGATACGCTTTGTTTTTTTTGCATTGCCTGTATCATATACTGCATGCAGTTCTATAAGAAGCGGCTTATACCACTAGCCCTTTGTTTCACCATGGTATACTTCATCCGCCCCCATGTGGCTTTTATGCTGGCCGCTGCGGTGGGTCTGGTGGTGATTTTTGGCAGCCGTATGAAATTTCAGTACAGGGTCTTGCTTGTTGGGCTGCTGGGAGTGGGTGTCCGGTTAGTCTATGCACAGATTTTGTCTTACCTGAAAATTGATGACCTCAGTGTGCACAGCCTTAACAACGTGGCCAATGGCACCGCCTTCTTATTGGGGCAATCCTATACGGGGTCTGCGGTGGATGTGCAGTCCTATTCTTACCCGGTGCGGATATTCACCTATCTGTTCAGGCCCTTATTTTTCGATGTGCATAACGTTATAACCCTGGTGAGTTCCTTTGAGAACCTGACCTATATGATCATCTTTTTCTGGGCTATACCTCAATTCAGATGGAAAGACATTAAGGTTATGCCTTCCTGGATGAAGATTGGGTTACTCACCTTCCTGTTTTCAATGCTGGTATTTTCCAGCAGCCTGGGAAATCTGGGGATTATCATGCGCATGAAAAACATGACCATGATCTATCTGCTCATGTATTGCACCTGGTCCATCAGCCGGCGGAAAGCAGAACAACTGAGCCAATCTGCTGCCTATACCAGTGCACCAGAAACGTAATCGGAATGGATTTCTGAAGGGATGAACAGGTAATCATTGAGTAGGAAGCTTTCGGGACCGTATTTGCTGAGTTTGATATGGTTTACTTTTTTATACCTGGGGTTAGGATCTGAGACCGTCCGTACAATCTGGAAGGTGTCATAGTTCAATGATTGCAGGATGTTCATGAGCTCATCAGCCCTGGCCTGCACTTTGGGCAACACGGATTCCCTGTCTGCATCCAGTACTTCGCAGATAATGCTGGGCCTGTCGGAGGCGATCATAGCACGCATTCCTTTAATTACTTCCAGTTCGGCTCCCTCCACGTCTATTTTTACCATACCAAACCTTGACCGACCTTCGAGTTGTAATGTATCAAAACAAAAAACGGGAATGAAAACGTCCTTGCCCTTCATTTCATAGAAAGCCGTTTCTCTTAGATCCTCAACCATAGTGGCCATGCTGTCTCCACCCTTTCGGAGGAAGAACCTTTTTAATTCGTTGGCTTGGCCCAACCCTACTGGAAGGACTTTAACGGCAGGTAGCTGGTTTGCTTCTATGAGTTTATCCAGATAGAATAAACACTGGGGATTGGGTTCAAATCCCCAATAGGGATTGTCGAAAAGGCTGCGGAAAGTCAGCATGGATTGACCCAGGTTAACGCCGACATCCATAAATGAGTTTCCTGGGGAAAGCTGGAGGCCTTTTAGCAGGACCTTAAGCCAGGTTTCGCTTAACTCATTTGCGGGGAGTTGCAGGCCTTGAATGGAGGGGAGTTTGAAGGTATGGTTACCAAGGGTTATGCTTTCCTGATAATTCAGATTCTTGGATAAGCGGTTAAGGACAGGCAACTGTGAAAGCCTCATGTTATGGATTTAAAGCAAAATAGGCCATCCTCGTCAAAGTATGCATCAACCAGGGCTAAATATTCTGACAAATAGTGTGTATATTGAGTTAAATATATCCTTTTGAAAATCCTTATCCTGTCCCGATTTACCAGAAAGGGAGCAAGCAGCAGGCTGCGTTTATACCAATACCTACCTTATCTTGAGGCACAAGGATTCTCCTGTAGTATACATCCTTTACTAAATGATCAATACCTGGAAGAGCTGTACGATGATGGCGCTGTCAGCAAATGGAATGTGGCCAAATGTTACCTCCGTACGGCAAGAAAAATTCTCCGGGCTGGTAAGTATGATTTAATCCTGATTGAAAAGGAAATATTTCCCTTTCTGCCGGCCTGGGCCGAAGCGTGGCTTAATTTCAGGAAGGTTCCCTATTTTGTTGATTATGATGACGCCGTGTTTCACACCTACGATCAACACCTGAATTCTGTGGTTCGTTTTTTCCTGGGGAACAAAATAAAAAAGGTCATGCGTAGGGCTACAGCGGTTATTTGCGGGAATGAATACCTGGCTGCCTATGCCCAGGATGCGGCTAAGGGAAAGGTATATGTGATCCCCACGGTCATTGAGCACTCCCGATACAGGCCCAAGGTAGAAATGGACAAAACCGAAGTAGTGATAGGTTGGATCGGATCTCCGAGTTCGGCTCAATACCTCAAAGACTTAAAACCCGTATTTGAGGATCTGCTAAACCGTTACCCGGTGAAAATACATATCATCGGAGCATCCGGGTTAGGCCTGGGAGACCGGGAAGAAGTATTGACCTGGACAGAAGCCAGCGAGGCTGCCTTGGTACAGCGGTTTGATATCGGCATTATGCCTTTGAAAAATAGTCCCTGGGAAAGGGGCAAATGTGGTTATAAGCTCATTCAGTATATGGGATGTGGCTTACCTGTTGTAGGCAGCCCCATTGGGGTGAATGAAGACCTGATCCAGGAAGGGGAGAATGGGTTTAAACCCATCAACACCACCCAGTGGAAGGAAGCGTTGGAGCGTTTGGTGTTGGCTCCGGAACTGAGAAGTTCCATGGGTAAAGCGGGACGCAGATTGGTCGAAGAGCGCTATAACCTGGATGTAGCCTTCAAATCCTGGAAGGAACTTATTTGTTCATATACCTCATTAGCCTGTTAGCGTATGTGCGGAATTTTTGGAACGATCAATTATAAAGTAGACAAGCCTTCTTTAGTTCTCCGTTCTCTGGCGCACCGAGGCCCTGATGAACAAAACTATGAGGAGGGGAACCCTGTCAGTTTATTTCATACCAGATTGGCCATTCAGGAATTATCCCCTGCCGGTCGTCAGCCCATGCGCCGAGGTGGGGTTCAGATTACTTTTAACGGAGAAATCTATAATCACCAGGAACTCCGGAAAAAATACCAACTGGAGGATTCCTCCAGGTCGGATACCCTGAGCCTCCTGCTTCTTTACGAACGGCTGGGATTAGACATGCTTCCAGAGATGGACGGCATGTTCGCTTTTTGCATACACGACAGCGCCAGGCAAAAAGTATATCTTGCCCGGGACAGGGCGGGGAAGAAGCCGCTGTACCTATGGAATAGTGGAGATAGCTATGCTTTTTCTTCAGAATTGAATGCCCTTCAAGCCTTGCTCAGGCCAGCGATCAATGAAGAAGCCATTGCCGGTTATTTATACCTGGGTTATCACCTGAGGGCCGCTACGCCCTATACTGGCATTGAAGAGTTGGAAGGTGGTACAGTGACGGAAATTGATCTGGTTACCCTGCAAAGGCGAAGCTGGAAGTGGTTTGATATAGCTGAATATTACCAGGTACCAAAGTGTACCGACAAAGTGGAAGCCTTACAAAAATTGGATCAAAAGTTACATACAGCCGTACAGCGCAGGATAGACAGCTCTGATTTGGAGGTGGGTAGCTTTTTGAGCGGAGGTATCGACAGCGGATTGATCACGGCTATTGCATCCGGGTATACCAGGGATTTGAAGACCTTTACGGTAAGAATGCCAGGAGGCTATGATGAATCTGAGTTGGCTGCTTCCGTTGCTTCCAGATACAGGACCCGGCACCAAACAATAGATATCTCCTTTGACAACCTTACCGAAGATCTGCCCTCCATTATTTCCAATTACGGGGAGCCTTTTTTTGACAGCTCTGCCATCCCCAGTTATTATGTGGCCAAAGCGGCTAAAAATCATATTACCGTAGTCCTCAATGGGGATGGGGCTGATGAATTATTTGGCGGGTACAGAAGGTATGTCCCCTTTCGGTATATGGATTTCTTTGGCTCACCCAAGATGGTGAAATCCGTATTCAGGGCCTTGGGCAAGGTGCTTCCCCCGAGCAATGAAAAAAGGGGCAAGTACAATTACATTCATAGACTCATCAGTTTTGCCGGGTATAAAAACCTGTCGGATGTATACGGTAGCGCAACAATGGATCTGATGTGCGGTTTTGAAGACCGCTTTACCCAGACACCTGATTTATCAGCCTTAGAAGGCATATTGGGCAATATTGCCAAAATGCCTGTATCTCCCCTGTCCAAAATGCTGGTTGCTGATTTTAATATTATTTTGTTCAGTGATTTGTTGGTGAAGATGGACATTGCAACTATGGCCCATTCCCTGGAAGGCAGGAGCCCCTTTCTTTCCAAGGACATCCTGGAGTTCGCACCTACGCTAGGCGATCAGCAAAAAGTAAGTGGGACAAGAACCAAGACCTTGTTGAGAGACCTCGCTGTAAAATACCTACCCGCTGATCTGATCAACCAACCAAAGAGGGGGTTTGAAATACCCTTGAAGGACTGGATGAATGGGCCCCTGAAAGAGATGGCCTTTGATTATTTGTTGGGAAGTTCCTCGGCTTTGTTTTCCCAATTTATAAGGAAGGACTTTGTCGTTGATCTTTGGAATGGAAAAATTCGCGTCTCAGATGAGCGAAGGGCGAAATTGCTGTATGCATTACTGAGTCTTGAAATATGGCATAAAAAAGTTTACCTCCGAAACGAATTTGAATGAAGAAGCTGGTACGCATAACCACTGTTCCGATGTCTCTCGAAAAACTACTGGAAGGACAAATGGGATATATGAGGGGAAAAGGAATGCAGGTAACCATGATCAGTTCTCCTGGCCCCAGGTTGGATGAGATTGTGAAAAAGGAAGGTTGTCCTCATATTCCTGTACCTATGAGCAGGTCTATTACTCCCCTCAAAGACCTCGGCAGCCTCGTGCGATTAATCATTATATTCAGGAAGCTCCGACCAGATATAGTGCATACACATACGCCCAAAGCCGGGTTAGTAGGGATGTTGGCTGCCCGTTGCTGCCGGGTTCCCATCCGGCTTCATACCGTAGCCGGATTACCGTTGATGGAAGCCAAAGGGACAAAACGTAAATTATTGCTGTTTACAGAAAAACTCACCTACATATGTGCTTCCAGGGTCTATCCCAACTCCCATAAGATGCGCGCTTATATTGAAGATCAAAAGTTGTGTTCTCCCCGGAAATTAAAGGTGATCGGAGCAGGGAGTTCAAATGGAATAGATACCACCTACTTTTCCCCTACGCAGGCTTTGGCTAGGGCGGCATCACAGATCAGAAATGACTTTCATATACCAGAAGACGCACTGGTGTTTATTTTTATTGGGAGAATAGTAAGAGATAAGGGAATACAGGAAACCGTATCCGCTTTTGTATCCCTGCAAAAGGAACATCCCCATATCCACCTTTTGTTGGTGGGGCCTTTTGAGGATGACCTGGATCCAATCAATGAAGCATGCCGTAAAGAAATGAATAACCACCCTTCTATTCATATAGCCGGATACCAGGGAGATGTAAGGCCCTATCTGATGGCTGCAAACGTGCTGGTGTTCCCTTCCTATAGGGAGGGCTGGCCGAACGTGGTGATGCAAGCAGGTTGTTTTCATTTGCCCTCTATTGTGTCCAATATCAATGGTTGTAATGAGATTATCGAAGATGGGCGAAATGGGGTCATCATCCCTGCCAAAGAGGTGGAGCCACTCAAGGATGCCATGCACCTACTGATAACCGATCCCGTTTACAGGATGAAATTGGGACAGGCCTCCAGGGAAAGGATAACTGAGCATTACAGAAAGGAGGCTATCTGGGAAGCACTGCACCAGGAGTATCGGCTATTGTTCACCACACAGCAACCAGCCCATGACTTATAGGAGATACATCAAACGAATAGTGGATATAAGTGTAGCCCTGGTGGTGCTGATTTGCCTTTTTCCCATCTTTGTGGCCGTTGCTCTTTTGCTTTCCTGGGTCAACAAGGGAAGCCCTTTCTTTTTTCAAACCAGACCTGGAAAAAACGGACGTCCTTTCCGCATTATTAAGTTCAAAACCATGAAGGATCTCCGCAACCCTAAGGGGGAACTTCTTTCGGACGGGGATCGACTTACCCGCGCCGGCAGATTTATAAGGAAGACTTCCCTGGATGAAATACCCCAACTGCTCAATGTGCTCTATGGGGACATGAGTCTGATTGGTCCCAGACCTTTGCTGATGGAGTACCTTCCCTTGTATAATGAAGTGCAACGCAGAAGGCATGAAGTGGCTCCAGGTATAACCGGTTGGGCTCAGGTGAATGGACGTAATGCGATTGGATGGGAGGAAAAGTTTAGATTGGATGTTTGGTATGTAGATCACGTATCCTTTTTAGTGGATGCCCATATTCTTTTCAAAACCATGTTAAAAATATTCAGGTCAGAAGGGATTAGCCAGGAAGGGCAGGCAACCGTTCAATATTTTATGGGCAATCAGCCCGCTCAAAATGTACAAGCATGAAGTATGTATTTGCCGGTGACCGGGATATCAGTGTAGCTGTGCTGGATTTGTTGATAGGGGCCGGGCACAGACCTTCCGCCCTGTTGGTATCTGATAAGGATAGGGCTACCCATGATGAAGAACTGATCCGGATCTCGGGGTTACCACCTGAATTAATCTTCAGGGGGAAGGCCTTCAGGGACCCCAGCAGCCTTGACTGTCTCAGGTCATTAGCGCTGGACTATATCATCGGCATTCATTTTCCCTATATCGTTCCCAAAGTAGTGTTGGATATTCCCCGTTTGGGATTCCTGAACCTGCATCCTGCCTATCTTCCATTTAACAAGGGCTGGCATACCCCAAGCTGGGGCATTCTGGAAAATACGCCTATAGGCGCAACGCTTCATTATATGTCTGAGGAATTGGATCAGGGAGACCTAATTCACCAAAAGCGTTGCAACATACACCCTGAGGATACGGCGCATTCTTTATATGCCAGACTTAAAGCCCTGGAGTTAGAAACCTTCGCCGAAGCACTACCTTGGTTGGTTAGCTTAAAGCCACCCCGTAAGCCTCAGGAAGGACAGGGCACCAAACATATACAGAAAGACCTCAAGGCAGTCCAGGAAATAAAGCTAGCGGACGCCTTGACCTGGGAGAAGGCCTTAGATCAACTTAGAGGACTAACCACCAACCAGGTGGAAGAAGCATCCTTTTTTGTCAAAGACGGAAAGCGTTATTTCGTGCAGGTTACTATTTCACCAGCGCATCCTTTATCCTAAAAAATAATTCTTTTGCAATCACCACCTATGCATCCCAAAATTTGGCTTTCCTCTCCCCATATGGGAGGGACAGAATTGGACTTTGTGAATGAGGCCTTTCAAACCAACTGGATAGCCCCCCTGGGTCCAAACGTCAATGGATTTGAGCAGGATCTTAAAACCTATCTGGGCCATGGAGTTGAGGTGGCTGCCTTAACTTCCGGTACCGCAGCCCTACACCTGGCGTTGATTTTACTTGGGGTAGGGGCCGGTGATGAGGTTATTTGCCAAAGCATGACTTTTTCCGCTTCTGCCAATCCCATTGTTTACCAAGGGGCCCAGCCTGTTTTTGTCGATTCCGAAACCGATACCTGGAATATGTCCCCTTACTGGCTGGAAGTGGCCATAAAAGACAGACTTTCTAAAGGCAAGAAGGTAAAAGCTATTATTCCGGTTCATTTGTATGGCATGCCCGCTCAAATGGATCAGCTTACCGCCCTTTCCCGTCAATATGGTATCCCTTTGATTGAGGATGCGGCAGAGGGATTGGGTTCCCGTTACAAGGACAGGGCACTGGGTTCTTTTGGAGACCTGGCCATCCTGTCCTTTAATGGTAATAAGATAATCACCACTTCAGGTGGAGGGGCCCTGGTTTCTGCCAATCATGGCTGGATTGAAAGAGCCAGGTATCTGGCGACCCAGGCCCGGGATCCGGCTCCCCATTACCAGCATTCTGTCATCGGCTATAATTATAGGATGAGTAATATATGCGCCGGTATCGGAAGGGGCCAAATGCAGGTGCTCGACGAAAGGGTAACCCAAAGAAGGGCACGTTTTGACTTCTATACGGACCTATTTAAAAATATACCTGGCATCCGCTTTCAGCCGGAGGTTAACGGATCTTATAGTAACCGCTGGCTGACCGCTATACTGATGGATCCTTCCCAGACACCATCGGGGTTGGACCGGGAGCGGTTGAGGCTGGCTTTGGAGGCTGTCAACATTGAATCAAGGCCTTTATGGAAGCCCATGCACCTACAGCCCGTATTTGAAGGATGCCCCTATTATGGGGAAGGCATTTCAGAGACCTTTTTTGAACAGGGGCTTTGCCTGCCGTCTGGGTCCAATCTCCAGGCACACGAGCGGGAACGCATAGCAAAAACCTGCCTAAGTGCTTTGGAATTAACCAAATAACTTGCCATTTTGATCACAAAATCAATGCATTAGTTAATCGCCTGTAAAAATAACAAGATAGATATACGCCTTAAAAGATTTATGAATATCTTTCCAGTATAATCCTTTGTAAAGACCCTTAGTAGTTTAAATCCATCCTTATGAATCCGATCGCGTACCTGCGTCTTATGCCCAGATGGGCTATTTTTTTCATTGACATATTCCTTACTGGGAACGCGTTGGTCCTTGCCTACCTTCTGAGATTTAATTTCAAGACAGAGCTTATAGACGGAAATGAATTTACCAGGGGCCTTGCCTTTGGGTTGATTTCTTATGCTGTTTGCTTCCTGGCCTTTCGCTCCTACTCAGGAATCATACGGCATACCAATACCCAGGATACGGTAAAAATCTGGATTACGGCAACGGTAGCCGCTGGGTTGCTATACCTGGCCGGCCTGATGACCATCAGGTACTATCCCTTTAACCTGATACCTACTTCCGTTATCCTGATCCATTATTTTATAGTGACGCTTTTACTTTCTGGATATAGACTATTCATTAAGGAAATGTTTGACCTAGCCCCCAGGTTTGCTTGTAAGAAAGAAAACGTGGTCATATATGGTGCAGGTGATTTGGGTGTAACGACAAGCCGCGTGATTATGCAGGAGCGTACCCATCCCTGGAAAGTCATTGCCTTCATTGACGACAATCCTCAAAAAGTACAGAAGAAAATAGAAGGGATCGATATCCTTCATACCTCCCAATTGCCTAACCTGATCAGGAAATATGAGGTGAAGCAGGTGGTGGTGGCCATCCGGGATTTGCCCTTGTTCAGGAGGAATGAAGTGATTGACCTGTGTCTGGAAAATGGGGCAAAGGCTTCCCTCGTCCCTTCGGTAAATGAATGGCTCAATGGTACTTTCCAAGTACACCAAATCCAGAATATAAAAATTGAGGATCTATTGGAAAGGGAACCTATTCAAATTGACAACGCCGAAATCCAAAGCCAGATCAGCGGACGTCGCATCATGGTTACCGGGGCGGCGGGTTCTATCGGGAGTGAGATCGTCAGGCAACTGGCTACGTATAACCCCAAAGTGTTGATCCTCTGTGACCAGGCCGAGACGCCGCTAAATGACCTGGGTTTGCAATTGAAGGAAGAATTTCCCACGTTAAGCTATCGCTTATGTATGGGATCAGTCAGCGATAAACTCAGAATGGAATTCATTTTCGAGAATTTCAGACCCGATTATGTATTCCATGCCGCTGCCTATAAGCACGTGCCCATGATGGAAGACCATCCCCGGGAGGCGGTCATCAACAATGTATTGGGCACAAAAGTGGTAGCCGATCTTTCGGTTCAGTACGGGGTTGAAAAATTTGTAATGGTTTCTACGGATAAGGCGGTTAATCCGACCAATGTAATGGGTGCCAGCAAACGGCTGGCTGAAGTATATACCCAATCCTATCATAAGTATCAGGAAGTAACCATTCCTTCCGGAGCCAATATTACCCGTTTTATCACGACCCGGTTCGGGAATGTGTTGGGATCCAATGGTTCCGTTATCCCAAGGTTTAAAGCCCAGATTGAAAAAGGCGGCCCCATAACCGTAACCCATCCTGAAATCACGCGCTACTTTATGACTATTCCCGAAGCTTGCCAACTCGTACTGGAGGCTGCTGCTATGGGAAAAGGCGGAGAGATCTTTGTGTTTGATATGGGTAAATCCATACGGATT
>CAJCIQ010000180.1 GCA_903970475.1 Beijerinckiaceae bacterium | reverse complement strand
TTTTGCAAAAAATCGTTAAAAAAATAATATATATTTATTTATATCTTAAAGCAGCAACTTTTATCGAAAACCCATCATTTTAGAAGCCCTTGTCGTTATATAGCCTGAGAACCGTGTATGGAATCGAAAAAAGTGTTGTTAGACTTCTACCTGTTAATTCCTTGTTATAACAATAAGGAAGGATTACTCCGGTCACTGGAGAGCGTAACCTATACACCCAACAAATTCGCTATCCTCATCGTAGATGATGGAAGCGACGAACCTGTGTCCCCTTCCTGGTTAGAGGGAAGGATTCATCAGGAAACTATGCTTGAAATCCTGAGGCTGCCCCTGAATGAGGGTATCACAGCAGCGCTCAATGCAGGATTAGAAAAGATTGCCGGATACGGAAATGCTAAGTATGTAGCCAGACTGGATTGTGGAGACACCTGCTCCCCAATGCGGTTTGTCAAACAGGTCAATTACCTGGATGCCAATGCAGATATAGATTTGGTGGGATCCTGGTGTGTATTTAAGGACCCGTCAAAGACTGCCGGCTATACGTATAAGACGCCGACGGAGCATGAATATATATGTAAAGGCATGTATTTCAGAAATATATTCATACATCCCACGGTGATGTGGCGTTTGAGCGCGCAGGAGAAAGTCAGTGCTTATCCTCAGGCTTTTCCACATGCGGAGGATTATGGTTTTTTTCAATTACTCCTGCAAAAGGGTAGGGGCGCTGTGATGGGAGAAGTACTGGTTACCTGTGAATTGAATCCTAAAGGGCTTTCCCTGGGGAACAGGTCAGCGCAATTGCAAAGTCGAATGAAGGTGGTGCAGGCATTTGGAACCAACAAATGGCTGACCGCTATGGGTATGTTAAAGTTACGGTTGTTGCAATTGGTGCCCTACAGATTGGTACTTCGTTTGAAGAGACTACTTTATGAAGGTTAATAATCCACATCATCCATGAAAATCGTACACGTTGCAGAAGCATTTGCCGGTGGCATAGCGGTATTCATTAACTCTCTTGTGGAAAATATGCGGCAAGACGAGCATATTATTATTCATGGAGATCGGTATTGGGTGATGAGGGCTGAAGACGTTAAAAAGACCTTTGCGACGGACAACGTACGTTTTATTCCATGGACTTCCGCCGGAAGAAGCTTGAATCCGTTTAAGGACATCAAGGCCCTGAGAGCGCTCATGGTTTTTTTGAGGGAAATCGAGGCAGAAGGCAGGATAGACGCCGTCCACCTGCATTCTTCCAAAAGTGGATTTTTAGGCAGGGTTGCCTGTAGATTGATCGGAATTAAGAACGTAATATATACCCCTAATGGAGCGCCTTTTCTCATTGGTAAAAGCTGGGCCTCCAATAAGCTGTATAAGATCCTGGAACTAGCAGGTTCCTGGTTTGGGGGAGAGGTCGTATGCTGTTCCTTGTCTGAATGGAAGGCTTATAAAGAGTTGGGTATCCGAGCCTACCAAATCAACAACGGGATCACCGTCAGTGCCCACAAGAAGCCCCTGGTTAAACCCCAGTCGGGTTTCAGAGTCATAACCAGCGGCCGGATTGCCCCCCAGAAGAATCCCGAACTCTTCAACGCCATCGCTCATTATTTTGAGGAATGGCCGGCTTTTGAGTTCATTTGGGTTGGGGACGGGGATGAAAGGCCTCTGCTGACTTCCAGTAATATCCAGGTGACTGGCTGGTTGCCCAGGGATTCGGCAAAGTCGTTGATCGTTGACGCTGATATTTATTTGTCAACGGCAAAGTTTGAAGGGCTTTCTTTTGCAGGACTGGAAGCCCTCGACATGCAAAAACCCATGCTGCTCACCGATTGCATTGGAAACCGCGATCTGGCTGGGAAGGGCTCGAATGGGGACCTTTTCCGAAACGAAGGAGATGCCATTGTGAAGATACTCCGGTACTTTAACAACCGGCCAATGCTACCTGTCATGGGTAGGCATTCGGGTCAGTTGTGCAGGCAGGAGTTTAACATAAAGGATACATTTCTCCGGTACAGACAACTGTATACGGGACTTAGACATAGTTAAACGTTAATCCAATACCCTTTAAAATCTGATATTTATGAACACAACACTCGTGACGAAGGAAAGCTCCACCCATATTGGGTTACAGTTGGTAAAAGAACGCCTGGATGAAATGAACCGCCACGTCGAAGAAGAAGTGCTTACCCGGCAGGCGCTGATCGACCGGCAATACGATGAGATCAACCAACTGCGTAAAAGGCTTGCAGACAATGAGACCTCCTTGCTGGAGGTACGCAGCGCACTGCATCAGTGCAGAATGGAAGGTGAGGGACGTCAGCAGTTGATCAATAAGCTCTTGAACGATATTACCCAATACATCAACGATATTGATTGGTATAAAAGAACCTATGAAAAAAGGACATTCTTAGGTGTCATCAAGGAAAAGTTATTCCATCTATAAACAACGCCTCAAGAAAAGATGTTAGCGCCTTTGTTCAACAGAATACTGCAAACCCCATTTGTTCAGAAACGTCATGCCCTAGCTTATCTTGTACAATACGCCAGAGACCAGGGCGTCAGGAAGCTGGTGGTAAAATCAGGGAAAAACATTTTCCTCCATGGCTCCAAGGCGATGACCGATCCCAGGGCCATCTTGCTGGAAAAGCTTTGGTTGCGTAATGCCGGGCATCAGGGCAAGGTTAACCGGCCCATCATTCAGCCCTTTGACGGAGTAAGAGCTACCCAAAGGATGCAGGACTGGAAACACCAGCCTGTTATTTCTATTATTGTACCTACCTATAATTCCCTGAAGGAACCCTTGATCAAGATGATCAGTTCCGTCGAGGCACAGGTCTACCCTCATTGGGAATTGTGTATAGCGGATGATTGTTCTCCTGATGCTTCGGTTCGGGACATACTGGAATCTTACAAAAGTGAGCCTAGGATCAAAACGGTGTTCTGTCCGGTGAACGGAGGCATTTCTGCCGCCTCCAATGCAGCCCTTGCCTTGGCTACAGGCCAATACATAGGGTTATTGGATCATGATGACGAACTGACCCCGGATGCCTTGTATTGGATGGTCTCTCAGATCAATGAGCAGGGCGCTTTTGATATTGCCTACTCTGACGAGTGTAAGGTGGAACACAATAGCGATGACTTGAGCGACGTGTTCCATAAACCAGATTTCAGCCCGGAAACCCTGATGACCAGTATGTATCCTGGTCATTTCACGGTGTACAGGAAGGCTTTTCTGGACGAGAAAGTGGGTTATTTCCGGAGCGAATATGACTTTTCCCAGGATTATGATCTGTTCCTGAGGGCCACCGCAAAGACAGAGAATGTGGTCCATATCCCGGTAGTATTATACAAGTGGAGGAAAGTACCTGAATCCGCCGCATCTGGTGGTAAATCTTTTGCCAGGCAAACCAATATTGCGGCCCTGCAGTACGCATTGGAGGAAAGGGGAATCAAAGGGGAGGCGCTGGCTCTGCCGCACAGCAACCGGGTGAAACTGCATATAGATACCAATACTCTGGTATCCATCATCATACCCAGCGATTCCTGGGAGAATATCCGCACAACGATTGATTCCATCGTCGCCTCTACGGATTATCCCCGTTATGAGATCCTGGTGGTGACCAATAGCCGTCTGATTTCAGCACACCGGGCCGAACGCCCCGTTATCATGTACGTTCCCTACGATAAGCCATATAATTTTTCTGATAAATGTAATGTGGGTGCAGAAGCCGCTAACGGAGAGGTGGTCGTTTTCTTTAACGATGACGTTAGGCCTATGCAATCGGACTGGTTAGAAAACCTCATCGAATGGTTATGGGCGCCGGGCGTAGGAGGGGTATCACCCATGCTGCTTTATGAAAATGACACGATTCAATACGCGGGCATGGTGACGGGGGTAAGAAACCTATTTGGGACAGCCTTCCATTGCTATAAACCGGATACCCAGGCTCAATTCAATTTTGCCAGGATACACCGGAACGTGTCCATTCTCAGCGGAGCCTGTATGGCCATGCGGAAATCCCTCTTTATGGAGTTGGAAGGCTTCGACGCAGTCAATACACCCATTGCCCACTCCGACGTAGACCTGTCCTTTAAGATCAGGGAAAGTGGCCACCGATTGGTCTATACGGCCTATTCTGTGCTGAGGCATATAGGACACCTGTCCATAGGTGAAATGGAAAAGAAGGAAAAACCCTTCAAAAAAGACAAAGCAGATATCTACTGCATGAAACGCTGGCCTACCTACCTTCAGGAAGATCCTTACTTCACCAGGGCGATGAAGGACCTGCTCTATATGGATTCGCCGGAGCCTTTCGATTTCTATGCACCAGATCCTGTACCAGCCCGGACTTACAAGTCGGATATCCTTCTGGTCGCCCACGAATTGACCTTATCGGGTGCGCCCATCCTCCTGTATGACCTGGCCAAATTGCTGGTGGAGGATGGACATTTTGTGGTGATCACTGCCCCAAAGGGAGGCCCCTTATTGAAGGCCTATCAGCGTTTGGGCATACCCGTTATTATTGATGACATCCTTTTCCATCAGCATCCCCATTTTAAACGCTTTGCCCGGAACTTCGATCTGCTGATTTGCGATACCGTAGTAACCTGGCCGGTGGTGGCACAATTGCATGAGCTCATGCCCGTTATATGGTGGATACAGGAATCCGCCAGTATAAAAGAAACCTACGCAGCCGAAAAGGGATTTCTCAAGACGTTCCAGTCAGCCCGGCACGTGTTTTCGGTTAGTGATTATGCACTGGAATATATCAAGCCCCTACGGTCCCAGGAAACACAGAAAGTGTATAATTTCTGCGCGGACGTGCTTAAGGGACGCAGGTTGGTCGAGCCGGCTGTCCATGGGAAAATTGTTTTCAGCATTGCGGGTTCCGTAGAGCCGCGCAAAGGTCAGGACATCCTCACGGAAGCCCTGAACCTGCTGGACCTCCAGACCCAGGAGCAGATAGAAGTACAAATCATAGGCCGGGTGCTGAACCATGAGTTTAAAGACCAGTTGCTGGCCGCCAGTAAGTCTCTTTCCTGTCCTGTCCGCTTCCTGGGTGAACAAACGCATGCTCAATGCCTGGATCTGATGTATCATACAGATGTCATGATCAGCGCCTCCAGGGACGATAGTTTTAACCTGGTGCTGGCCGAGGGCTTTTGTTTGGGTAAACCTGGTATTGTGTCTACCCATACGGGCATAGCTGAATTAATAGAAGAGGGGGTCAACGGTTATACCTTTGCTTCCGGTGATGCGGCCATGCTGGCTAAAAAAATAGAGGACCTGGTTAACCATCCTTCCGCACTGAAGGATATGGGTAAGGCTGCAAGGGAAACCTATGAGCAACACCTTACCGTGGATTTGTTTAAAAAGGCTATGCTTGGATATATGCGCAAAGCCTTAAGTATTCCTACTTTTGCAGACGAGCCCCGTCATGAAATTCTGGAGGCTTAGTCATCTCCATGAAGGAAGTAGCTGTACTGATACACGTGTATTATCCCGGATCCTGGAAACGCATCCAGGTTAGATGCCGAACGCTGCTGGATAAGGCTTCCCAGGTGATTGTTACCTGCCCGCATCCGGATGTTATCCGTGAAATTGACCAACCTGGAGCGGTCATCCTGAGGGTGCCTAATGCGGGCAAAGACATAGGTGGAAAACTGGCCGCTTTTGCTTATCAGTTGCAATTTGGGGCGCCTGTCGATTATGTGGCCCTTATTCACGATAAAGTGAGTCCTCAGACTTTGCATGCCGATACCTGGTTCGATCAGTTATGCCGCGTTTATTCTCCGGAATTACTCGACACCGCCCTGGGCGTGCTGGAATCAACGCCTTCTATTGGGGTGGTGGGTTCCCTGGCTTGTATCCGGGACAAGGAATACGACCCGGCTTCCGGGGATTTTAATACACCCAATAATAAACTACTTCAGCGCCTTATTGACCTTTGGGGTCTTCAATGTAAGTCCTATGACTATATTGCGGGCACCATGTTTTTAGCCCGTATGGAACCCTACAGGCAATTTTTTTCCCGGCATTCTCCCCTGGTCTTAAGAAAGGACCTGGAAAAAGGTAACGTCATGGATTTTCATGGAGCGACCTATACGCATTGCTGGGAGCGTTTGCTTTGTTATATCCCCATGGCTCCGGACTTAAAATTACAGGGCCTGTGAGCAATACCAGACCATATATCCCGGTGTTTGTCCAGCCGCTGGCAGGCTCTTCTTTGGCGGCCTCGCCACTGTCAGGCTCTTCTTTGGCAGGCTCACCGCTTGCAGGGCTTGGCGCGTTGGGTCCTGACGCAGTGGTGGCGCTGGATGCTTCCCGTGCAGGGGTTGCTGACTTTAAGGTCGAGCTTCCGGCTTACATCAATGGCGCCAATCCCTTTTTGCTGCTGCTGGACCAGGATCAGGATCAGGGTTTCAGCCCAGAGGCCCTAGAGGCTTTAGGTGTATGCCTCTTCAGTCCGGCATACCTGAGGTGGGAGGGCAAACCCGTGGTGGCTATAAAAGGTGGAACCGCTATATTGGCTTCGTTGTCGGAGGCCGGGTGGGGAGATATACAGGTATGGTCCTTGTCTTCAGCCTCCTTGTCCCAACAGTTGAAAGCTTATCAGATCCCTTTATGGTTGGAGCCTGGGACGGCGCTCAGGGATACCGATTTTAAGGAACAGTTTTTTGGGCATTGGGCCTATGTAGGGAGTTATGTTTTTTTCAGCAGCCCGGAGGTCGAACACGACTTTCTGTTATCCTTACAAACCGCCCCCCTTACACAAAAAGCCTTTGCGGCTTACCTAGACGCACAAACGCAGATCACCAAGATAAAGGATGAGCAGCGTATCCTGGAAGACAGGCTTAAGGCTGCTGCCGTGATCGTGGAAACGGTGAGGACCAAGTACAAGGAAGATTATGATACACTCTATGCGTTTCACCATAGGGAATATACGCCTCTGCCCCGCTGGTTTAAGCGATTGGGCCAATTGGTGAAGGTGATGACGGGAAAAAGGACACTGAAGTCCCTCATTCAAAGGAATAAAGCATGAATTACTGGTTGTTGACGACGGAATACCCTCCCTTATTCGGAGGAGGCATTAGCACCTACTGTTACCAGGTGGCACATATGATGGCCTCAAGGGGGGAGAAGGTGTCTGTTTTTGTTCCGGACATTCCGCAAAAGGATCATGCCATACAGGAATCCGGGGGCGTACGGGTCATCTTGTTTAATCCACACCGGGAACCCGATGCTTCCTTTTTAGGCGCTACGGC
Source organism: Beijerinckiaceae bacterium (assembly GCA_903970475.1). Lineage (GTDB taxonomy): Bacteria > Bacteroidota > Bacteroidia > Chitinophagales > Chitinophagaceae > Dinghuibacter. The sequence continues at coordinate 24,463 of CAJCIQ010000180.1, read as the reverse complement.
CCGGGTAGCCTATGCCTTTGCCGGCATTGTCCGGGAGTTCATCCGCTCAGAAGGGAAACCAGACTTCATAGAAGCCCAGGATTACCTGGGTATAGCCTATTATGTATTTCAATTCCGGGCCTTAAAATACCCTGAATTCCAGGATATACGCATGGTGCTCTATACGCATGCCCCTGCTTTTCTTTATCTCAGGTACAACCGGGAGGAAGTGTACCGTTTCCCCAATTACTGGACCGGAGAGATGGAATGGAGCTGCCTGGTGAACGCTGACCAGATCATCAGTCCATCCCATTATTTGCTCTCCGAAATGGCCCGGCATGGGCCCTTGCCCCAAGAACGGGCTAGGGTCATACGGTTGCCCTACCGTGGCAATAATGCTTCCAGCCTTAGCCCAGCCTATACGGAGGGTGAAATCGTTTTCTACGGAAAGCTCTCTCCCCAGAAAGGAATACTGGAGTTGTTGTCCTACATGAAACAGCTATGGGATCAAGGGTTTCCGAATAGCATTACCCTGATTGGAGGTACAGATAAGGTGTATCACCTGGAGGAAAAGACCATGGGCCAGGTGGTGGAGGACAAATATGCCGACTATATAGAACGAGGATTGCTTCGTATAACCGGTCAGGTAACACCCGCCCAGCGTGATCTGCGGCTCTCCTCTGCTCAGGTCATTATTGTTCCCAGTATGGGTGATAATTTACCTTATGCCGTGATTGAATCCATGTCGATAGGCAAAGTCGTACTGGCCAGTGTGCAGGGAGGACAGGCCGAGTTGATCCGGGATGCTTCTGCTGATCCCCAAGGGACGGGTTTTCTCTTTGATCACCATCAACAAGATTCCTTTGCCGAAAAGCTAAAGCATATCCTGAGCTTGGACAAGGATCAGATAGAGGCCATCGGTCATAGGGCTGCTGTCTATATTCGTCAGACCCTCAACCATGAAAAGATTTACGCAGAGCGTAAGGCACTCCTCGAACAGGTGCGTCCAATCTCCGGGGATTTCCGGTTTACCTGGGAGCTCCCTGCTGTTACTAACCCGGTCCGGTTTGCCCGGATCGTTGATGCGAGCCAGGTGGCCGGGACCAGCGAAGCGCCGGGTCATTTGGAAGATGGCCTGACCGTCGTCATCCCTTATTACAACATGGGCGCCTATATCGAGGACTGCATCCGCTCCATTCATCATGCTACCGTGCAGCCCCGGGAAATACTCATCATCAACGACGGCTCTACCGACGAAGCCGGCCTCACGGCCCTCAATACACTCGAAACAGACTATAAACATATCAGGGTCATTCACCAGCCCAATAAAGGGCTGGCCCTGACCAGGAATGTCGGCGCCTCCGAGGTGAGGACAAAATACATGGCCTTTATCGACGCAGATGATAAAGTCACGCCTACTTATTTTGAATCGGCCCTGCGTGTGCTAAAGGCCTATGGCAATGTCTCCTTTGTGGGTTGCTGGGTAAGGTATTTTGAATCCAGTAACGATGTTTGGCCAACGTGGAACCCGGAACCACCCTATATACTCCTGCACAACCCCATAAACAGTAGTGCACTGGTGTACAAAACAGAGGCCTTCCTTGCTTCCGGATTAAACGATGCCCACCTGGAGTATGGACTCGAAGATTATGACAGTGTTGTCAGTATGGTCAGTGCAGGATACAGGGGCGTATCGCTGCCGGAATGCCTTTTTGAGTACAGGGTGAGGAAAGGTTCCATGTTCCGGAGAATGAATAAGGCTAAAATCCTGTCTGCACACGAATACATCGCTGATAAACATAAACACTTATACAATCATTACGGTAAGGACATCTATAACCTCTTGAATGCAAACGGCCCTTCTATTGGTTTTGACAACCCAACCCTGGAAGTGTTCGTGACCTCCAAAGTAGGCGGACCTGGTAGTCTCAGGAACCGGATAATATCAGTGGCCAAACGGAATCCTGGATTGAAAAGAGTATTATTGCGGCTGAAAAGCTCACTACATTTAAGTTAAGAAAACTAGGGAAATGGGTAAACCAGTATCGGAAAAGTATTTTTTACTGAGTGCAAACAGAATGGAGCGGCTCTGGCTCCTGGCAAAGATTGAGTTCAAGCTTCGGTATTATGAGAATAAACTGGGCCTGCTCTGGGCCCTGATCAAGCCATTGCTGGACGTATTGGTTTACTATATCGCCTTCAAGTACATCATGAAGCAAGGGATGCCAAACTTTGCATCCTACCTCTTCCTGGGCTTGATCATCTGGAACTTTTTCGTAGAATCCACTACGGGTACCGTACAGATCCTGCGCACCAAAAAATACCTCTACGAATACAGCAACATGAATAAGATGGAGATCTATACCTCCACCTTGATGAGTAATGCCCTGGGCTTCTTGTTCAATTTTCTCATGTTCATGGTGTTCTTCAACCTGATCCAAACCAGGGGCCTTGGACTGTCGCCTTATAACCTCTGGATCATTCCCCTGTTCCTGAACCTTTATATATTGGGCCTGGGACTTTCCCTGATATTGTCCTGCATCTATATCGTCGCAAAGGACATCCACCAGATATGGCAGGTGTTTACACAAGTACTCCTGTTCTTGTCTCCCATTTTTTACCCCATTGATAAATTTGAGAACGCATTGCCTGGTTTCAAGTACCTCAATCCAATTGCGGGCATCATCGTTAACGCCCGAAAGGTAATGATGGATAGTAGTCCTCCCGATTATAAGCTCATGCTTGCGGACTTCGTGTATGCCTTCCTGTTATTCGGGCTGGGTAAATTATTGTTGAATAAACTGGGGGAAAAGGCCTCCGAAAAACTCTGACATGTCATCTGAACTCGCCATATCCGCCCAACAGATCTCCAAAACCTTCGTCCTTTCTGAGGATAGCCATAATACGGTTAAGCATCGCTTGTTTAACCTGTTCAACCCTCCCCGCAACCGGAAATTTGAAGCCGTTAAGCCCATGGACCTGGAAGTGCGAAAGGGAGAGTGTATAGGACTCATAGGCCGTAACGGCAGCGGAAAATCCACCCTGGTAAAATTACTGGCTGGGGTCTATCCCGTTACCTCAGGCAAAATGAAGATCAACGGACATACCCTGCTCATGAACCTGGGCGTAGGTATGAGCCATGAGCTGACGGCCAGGGAGAATATTTATGTATCTGCTTCCGTATTGGGATTGCGCGTCAAAGACATAGACGCCATCTTCGATCAGATCGTGGATTTCGCCGAATTAAGCGAGTTCATCGATACGAAAATCAAATTCTTCTCTTCGGGCATGGTGGCCCGTTTAGGCTTCTCCATCGCGGTCAACGCAGGCGCCGACATCATGTTCCTCGATGAAATCTTTGCCGTAGGGGACGTGAAGTTCCAGGAAAAAGCCGTCAAAGTATTTGAATCTTCCTGGATAGAAGGAAAGACCGTTATCCTCGTATCCCATAGCATGGACATCATCCGGAAATACTGTGGACGCACGGCTTTCATGAAGCACGGGAACTTGGTGTATTACGGAGATACCCCCAAAGCGGTAGAGATGTACCTGGAGGATAATCACTAAAAAACCAGACAAAAAAGCCCAGTAAGGTAACGCCCAGACTCCGGTCCAGGTAGGTCTCCGTGACCATGGCCAGGGCCAGGGCCAGGATAACCAGGACGCTTAGTATTTGGCTGCCCGCCCGCGCGTTGCGCTTGCCCTCCCGGGCGTTGCCCCGCCAGGCGCGCAATAACGGGCCAAGTATAAATGCCAATACAAAAAGTATCAGCCCCGGTATACCGAAGGTCAACAATACATCGACATATGTATTGTGTGTGTTGCGGTTGCTGCGGGCCGCAAATTCAAAATCCCTGGCACGATAAGCAGCCACCAGGCTGTCTTTTTTATCTCCCACCGGAACGCCCGTCCATAAGTGCCGGGAACTCACGTCCCAGGCACATCTCCAGATCGCCAGCCTGATATTGGCTCCGTTCCATTGATCGGGGGTGAGCTGCATGTTGTAATGTGCTTCTTTGGACTGGGAATTAAAGGTATAATCGGTATAGGCTAGTTCATGGAAGCGGTTCAACGTTTTGGGGAACAAACAGATTAACGCTACTGCGCAGACCAGCAGTACGCCCAATGAAGCCATCGCTTCTTTGTACCTTTTTTGCTTGATTACCAGGTGCCAGAATCCCAGACAGAAAGCCGCCGAATATAGGAAAACAATCCCCATACGGCTGGCCAGCATGAACTGAATGACCATCAGGAAAGCCAGAGAGGTACCCATGACGACCTTGTTTGAGCGGGTACTGTTTTTTTTCAAAAGTAAATACCCCAGGCAGAAGATGGCTACTTCTACCATAAGGGAGAAATAAACCGATTGAATGGAACTGAGCTGACTTAAGGAATCGTCGTATAACCAGCCACTGTCTCCCGTATGGCGGTATCGTATAAAAGCGTCCGTCAGGCAGGCCAGGGAGGCCAGGGTAGTGACTATGGCATAACAGTAATAAAGCCGGTCCTTAAAGGGGGGAGCCAGACTCCATGTACCGACAGACAATGGGAATATCAGTAAGGCTATCCGCAGATGCAGGTAGTACATGCCTTCCGGATGATTCTTCGAAAACAAAGCACTCAGCGTATTGAAGTTAAAAAAAAGGACCCAGGCCCAAATCAATGGCCTGGCTTTGATCCTCACCCACCACTGGTTGACACCCAATCGCCAAAGCGTATAGCCCATCAGGGCCGCCGTGCAAAGGTTATTGACCACCGGAAGGGCGTCCATGGGAGACAAATACAGGGAGATGAAAAAAGCGGCCGTCAGCCCATAAAGCACTTTATCAGCAGGGGAAAGCAGGCGTCCGGAAGGGTCTGCAAGAAACAGGGCTTTCATCGCCACAAATATAGTCCATTCAACGTTTGCGCTTTTATTGCGTTAAAAGCTTCATTTTTGTTGTATGCAAAATAAGGCCAGCTACAAGGATAACCTCACCCATAAACTCAACCACCTCAAAGCCGTTTACAGGCTTGCTTCGGGATTGTGCATAGCCTTGATATGCTATGTCTGCTTGTCGGGCGTGCACATAGAATTGCTCACAAGGGTGATGGCTTGCTGGGATGTTTTTTGTGTGTGGATACTCATCATCAACGGCATTCTTTTCCGTACCATGAAACCCCATCAGATCCGCTTACACGCTAAGGTGCAGGACAGCAGCCGGGGCATAGTCTCCCTGATGGTGATCGTGGCTGCTTTTTCCTCCTTAGTAGGGGTCTTGTTTCTCTTGCACAATAAAAAACACTGGCTGTTGAGCCCTGACCTTGAAGCCTTCATCTACCTCTTCGGGGTCGTATGCTCTTGGTTGATCATGCATATGGTTTTCGCCCTGAGGTATGCACACGAATATTATGGGGATCATCCTAACGACCCCACCCAACCCGCAGGAGGATTGCAGATACCCGGAGATACCAATCCCTCCTACATCGATTTTGCCTATTTCTCCTATGTGATCGGTATGACCTTCCAAGTATCGGATATCAGCATCACTTCACCTAATATTCGCAAGATTGCGTTGATCCATGGAATGCTTTCTTTCGGGTTCAATACAGTAATTTTGGCCCTCACCATCAATGAGGTAGCGAATCTGTAGGTCTTATCGGATTGTTTTTGTATCTTATTGGGGTTGGCCCCTGATGAACAAACCTTATCACAATAGGCTCTCCCGCTTGCTGTCCTCCATATTCAAGCCTAGGACACCGGCTCCAGGAATAGAATCGCTCTATGAGCGGCGCTTTTGGGCGTTGTTGAATAATGGTTCGGAAATCATCACCCTTTTAGACAGTAATTACAGACCTGTGTTTCGCAGCCCTGCTTCTCAACGGCTCACCGGCTGGAGCCTGGAAGAAAGGCAGACCTATGGGTTGATCAACCTTACCCATCCGGAGGATGTAGGGCATTTGCGCCATGTATTTCAAAATGCCCTGGATCATCCGGGAGAACAATTCAAGGTTAGCTTCAGGACCTTACACAGGGATGGAAATTATATCTGGCTGGAAGGTTCCATAGTTAACTACCTCGCCGACGATGCGATTCAGGCCATCGTGGCCAACCTCCACGATGTAACCGAAAGCAAGGAAAGGAGCCGTAAGTTGTTGGAGTCCCATGAACAGTTGCGTATGCTGGCTTCCCACCTCCAGGATATTCGGGAAGAGGAAAGAACCAGTATGGCCAGGGAAATTCACGATGAGCTGGGCCAATTACTCACGGGCCTGAAAATGGATGTTTCCTGGTTAAACCGTAGGACCGATTTGAACGAAGAAGCTTCCAGAACTAAAATCAAGGGTATTCTTACCCTCTTGGATCAGACCGTTAATACTGTGCGGAGATTGGCCGCTGAACTCCGTCCTTCCATACTGGATGACCTGGGCCTTCCGGAAGCCCTGGGCTGGTATAGTACTCAATTTGCCCAGCGCTCTGGTATTCAAACAGACATCCAGATCCTGGGAGTGCGAAATTACATTCCCAAAGAGGTGGCCACCGGTTTGTATCGCATCTATCAGGAGGCCCTGACCAATGTGGCCAGGCATGCAAAAGCGACCAGGATAAGGGCTTGTTTGGATATGGAGCCCGAAGAAATCACCCTTGCTGTGTCCGATGATGGTAAAGGATTTGACGTAGATCGTATCGGGGCTAAAAAGACCTTAGGCCTTTTGGGTATGCAGGAGCGCGTACTGATGATGGGAGGCCATTTTAATCTGACCAGTCATCCCGACCAGGGAACTACTATAGAAGTGTCCGTGCCATTAACATCAACAGAACCTGAAACCTTATAATTTTATTGTATGCGCATTTTGATCGCGGACGACCACACAGTAGTACGTAGGGGCCTTAGACAGATATTGCTCGATGAATTCAAAACAGCCGATATAGTAGAAGTCGAAGACGCCGAGGCTTTGATAAAGGCTTCATTATCAGAGCCATGGGATGTGATCATCACCGATCTTTCCATGCCCGGCCGCAGCGGTCTGGATGCACTGCACCAAATCAAACAACAGCTTCCCAAATTACCCGTCCTTATTTTGAGCATTCATCCCGAAGAACAATACGCTATCCGGGTACTCAAAGCGGGCGCCAGCGGATACCTGAGTAAGGACATGGCCTCAGAAGAGTTGGTAGGGGCGGTACACCGTGTTTTGTTGGGCAAAAAATACATTTCCCCTACGGTGGCAGAAAAGCTGGCTTCCATACTGGATCTGGGCGATGAAAAGCCACCCCACGAACAATTATCCGATCGGGAATTCGACTGCCTCAAGCTCATAGCCGTTGGTAAATCCATCTCAGAAATCGCCACCATGCTTTCTTTGAGCCCCACCACCATCAGTACCTATCGATCCCGCATTCTTACCAAGCTAGGCCGGAAGACCAATGCGGACCTGATTCGCTATGCTTTGGATCATGGGTTGGTCCCCGAGGGGTAGAGCTTCAACTACGCAATTCTCAGCGCTGGGTCTATTTCTATTCACCTTTTGGTGATCTAGCTTTGCCGATTCATTACAGGTTGGCTTTTTCTTTTAATGCCGCCTGTACCTGCGGCCATATAAACCTATGTCTTCATCCTCAAAGACGATCTTAGTCGTAGACGATTATCCTTTGATCCTGGAAAGGCTTCGTATATTATTATTGGAGATGGAGGAAGTAGACGAGGTACTGGCCGCAGGTTCTTATTCACATAGCCTGGAGATACTACAGCAACGGACACCGGATCTGGCTTTGTTAGATATTCATTTACCCGATAGAAACGGATTATATATCCTTGAATACATAAAAGCCTGCCACCCTGGGGTGGGGGTTATCATGATGAGTAATCATTATCATTCAACATATAGGGATCTCTGTAAGGAAAAAGGAGCGGATTATTTTGTGGATAAATCCAATGACTTTGAAAAATTGCCAGAATTGATTTCCTCTTTTTTTGCAGGCACCCGCTAATAGATCATGCGATATGGAACAAGAGAAGTTAGCCCTACTGATCGTCAGCCGTCCTGAGACCATATTAGAAAAATGGGTTGGCGTCCAGGAAAACGTTTCTTTACTAGACCTATGCCGGGTTGTACATGGTAAAATTGATTCTAGAGTTATCATGATCAATAACCGGTTTGACAATCCTTACCGGGAATTATACCTTTCCAAGGGAAGCAAACCCTTTCTGGAGCCCTTCGGTGAAATAGATATGGAGTTTACCCCCAATCAACCCCTCCAGTTGAATTAGTCTAAGTAAAAAGTTAAAAGAGCGCTTGCCCCTTTTTTGCAGGCAACCATCGGCGGCTTACTTGCATTTTAGGGAATAAAGAGCCTTCATGCCAGAACTGCTTTGCCGGTGGATCATCCTTGCGTTGTTATTGATTGGGTTGCCTTGTGCGGCACAGCGTTCCATCCTTGTTCGCGGCATTCTTCTGTCAGCCGATAGTTCCAGACCCATTCCCTCGGCTTCTGTGGCCATTAAGGGTGCGGACAGGGGCGTAGTCACCGGGGATGGCGGACGGTTTGAGCTCAACGTCCTGGAAGGAACCGTCCTGGAATTTTCCAGCATAGGATATAAATCCAAGACCTATCTCGTTTCCGGGTCGGCTGATACCCTCTACCTGGTTCAGTATTTACAAACCGATACCGTTTACCTGGGCAATACCAATGTGAAGATCCAGCCCACAGCCCAGCAATTCTCCAAAGATCTCGTGAACGCGCCCGTCCGGGATATTCCCAGGAAAATCGCCAAGGCGAACCTGGATCCAGAGGTCCTTCGGATGAAAATGAACAACCTCCCGGTGACCACCGAAGACATCTCGCGCAGAAATATACAAGCTGGCGTCGATAAAATGACCAATGCGGGGATGATACCGCCACAGTTTTCCATACTAAGCCTGATCAACCCAAAGCTTTGGAAACTCTTACTGGATCCTCCACCGGTGCCAGGCAAAAAAGTATCCACCACCTTTGCCGATACCATTCATTATTCGGGACTAAAAAGCTATTAGGCGTCAGCCCCCATGCCAGGCGAGATTTTGTTTGATTCATTAGGAATCTTACCTGATAAAAAATGCCCCCAAATAAGTATCTAGCTTTTTGGGGGCAGGTTATTTGAAGGGAAAGCCTCTATGGGGTTTTACCTTCAATGGGGTTAGTGTTTAATTCGTTATCACAGTAGCTTTGTCGCCGGCGGCAGACAGCAGCTTTTCATAAGACATGGTGGAAATCTGGGCTTTGCTCATGCCTTTAAGGGTGCTATTGGTTGTCAGTATGGTGCCTGGGATAATTACCCAGCGAAGCGCTGCATAGTTGTTTAGCGTTAAACCATATCCATTCTCTGAGGTGGGCGCCGTGTAATAAAATATGGAACCTACTTCATAGTTTTCATAGATGGGGTAGCTGGTCGTAGGATAAACATCCGTAATAAGGCCGTTACCACTTGGTCCTGCAAACCCAATATAAGACACCACCATACCAGAGTCAATGATTTCCTGGGTCAATGCACTACAAGAGAAAGTCTCCCCGTATAAGGAGTCTCCATAACTATCTGTACCTCCGGTAAAAACCAGGGAGTCCCATGCAGAATGATACACGTCGGTAGGACCTGCTGGTCCTGCGGGACCGGTAGCGCCGGTACTACCTTTAGAGCAGCTAGTGAAGATCGCTATGGCTACAACGGCCGTGGCAAGGAATGCTTTCAGTAATTTCATCACGTGGTTATTTTGGATTAGGAAAGAAGAGTGCACCTTTGAATGCTTTCGGCGCTTGCGGTTTAATGCTCTATTAAAATTATTGAAATTTATTGGGATTGCTGTTGCCCATTATTGGGACCAGGAGGTCGGAATCCGGTCCCAGCGGTGTCCTTTCAATTCCTTCAACAAGGCTTCTGACAAAGGCTTCTCATCGGAAGCAGCTATGTTGGCCCTCACATTTTTTAGCTTGCGCATACCGGGAATGGTGGTATGTACCCCAGGATGATGCAGGATAAAACGCAGGGCCATATCCGCCATGGTAGTGCCCTCGGGCACCAGGGGCTTGAGGGCGTCTGCGTGAGCAACACTGGACCTCAGGTTTTCTTCTACAAAGTAAGTGCTTCTCCAATCTTCTTTAGGAAAAGTCGTTTCCATGGTAAAGGTGCCTGTCAATGTACCCTCGTCGAAAGGTACCCTGGCAATGACCCCGATGTTTAATGCTTGGCAAAGGGGGAACAATTGATCCTCAGGCGCCTGATCAAAAATGTTATAGATCACTTGCACCGCGTCAATATGACCCGTGCGTAAAGTGTCCAGGGCGTTGTTCGGTTCCCAACGGTTGATGCTTATGCCGGCTGCACGTATCTTCCCTTCTTTTTTCAAATCCTCTATGGTACGCTGCCAGCGATCATCACCAGCCCAACTGTCTTCCCATACATGAAATTGCTGAAGGTCAATGGTGTCAACGCCCAGATTGCGTAAACTTTTCTCCGTGTATTCCCGGATATGATCGGGTGGGAAACAATCGTCCAGCGTGAACTCCCGGCGCGAAGGCCAGGTGAAATTCTTCGGTGGAATTTTGGTGGCAGCATAAAGTCTTTTGTCGGGGTTGCGGCCAATCAATGCCCCTAATATCTCTTCACTCAAACCTTCTCCATAACCCCAGGCGGTATCAAAAAAATTACAACCCAGCGCTACGGCCAGATCCAGCGATTGATCAATTTCAGCGCGGTCGTTTCCGGTCCATCCCGCTAATCCCCACATACCATAACCGATGTCGCTGACTTCCCAGCCTGTTCTTCCAAATGTTCTGTATTGCATGGTTGCAATGTAAATAAATTAATACGACATTTCCATGGTTTCTATTAGTTTACGCATCTTATGGACAATAGACGAGATTTCTTGAAAAAAGCGGCATTACTGGCTGGCGGAATGGGATTTGTTCCCGCATCTATACAAAAAGCATTAGCCATTAATCCAGATCCAGGCACGACCTACCTGGATGCAGAACACGTCGTGTTTCTGATGCAAGAAAACCGGTCCTTCGACCATGCTTTTGGGATGCTCAAAGGCGTAAGGGGATACCGGGATCCCCGGGCCATCCACCTGCCTTCCGGTCACCCCGTTTGGTTTCAAACCAATAAGGAAGGAGATACCTACTGTCCTTTCCGGCTCAACATACACGATACGAAGGCGACCTGGATGAGTAGCCTTCCGCATTCCTGGTCCAATCAAACCGATGCCCGCAATGACGGTAAATACGATCGGTGGTTGGACGCTAAAAAAGGGGATTTTCCCGATATACCCATGACCATGGGCTATTATACACGGGAAGACATCCCCTTCTATTACGCACTGGCTGACGCTTTCACCATCTGCGACCAGCACTTTTGTTCTTCCCTCACGGGCACTACCCCCAACCGGCTTCACTTCTGGACGGGTACCATTCGTCCTGAGCCCAGCATCCACGCCTTTGCGGGTGTACGCAATGATCAGGTAGATTATGGAAGTGAAGTCAACTGGACCACCTTTCCGGAAAGGCTACAGGATGCTGGTATATCTTGGAAAGTATATCAGAATGAAATAAGCCTGGATTCTGGGTTGGAAGGAGAACAAGACCCCTGGTTGGCCAACTTTACCGACAACCCATTGGAGTGGTTTAAACAATATAATGTTCCATTCGCCGCTACGCATCAGGCATACGTTAAATCGGTTTTGCCTTCTTTGGTGAAACAAAACAATCCCAAAGAAGCAAACCGCGTTTCTTCTTACCGAAAGTCCGTCGAGGCGTATACGCCACAGGCCTGGGAAGCCTTGTCAGCACGTGCTAAAAGCCTGCATCAATCAGCCTTTACTACCAACGCTTCAGATCCGGATTACCGGACACTGACCACTTTCACCTATAGCGATCAGGGTATTCAAAGGGAAGTAGAGGTCCCCAAAGGTGATGTGCTTTATCAGTTCAGAAAGGACGTACAGGCGGGTACGCTTCCTACCGTGTCCTGGTTAGTGGCTCCAGAGCATTACTCCGATCACCCAGGTAGTGCCTGGTATGGAAGCTGGTATGTATCCGAGGTATTGGATATTCTTACCCAGAACCCAGCCGTATGGAAGAAAACCATCTTCGTGTTGACCTACGATGAAAACGATGGAAGTTTCGATCACGTGCCTCCATTCGTCGTACCACATCCCCTGAGGGACGACACGGGTAAGCTGTCCCCAGGCCTGGACGCAGGTGCAGAATTTGTGACCCTGGAGCTGGATAAAACCCAAACCCGCCACGAAAAAGATGAACGGGAAGGCCCCATTGGATTAGGATATAGGGTGCCCTTGGTCGTTGCCTCTCCCTGGAGCAGGGGTGGTTGGGTCAACTCAGAAGTATTTGACCATACCTCTTCCCTCCAATTCCTGGAAACCTTTATAGCGCTGAAGTATAAAAAACAAATAAAGGAGACCAATATTTCCGCCTGGCGCCGCAATATCTGTGGAGACCTGACCAGTATTTTCAGGCCTTACCATGGAGAGACCATTGCACAGCCTGCATTTTTGAATAAGGAAACGGTGCTTCAATCTATTAACCAGGCTCAATATAGGGAGCTGCCTTCTGGTTTTCAAAAGTTGGTCTTGCCCGCTCAGGAGCTGGGTACCAAGCCTTCGAACGCCCTGGCTTATGAACTTTATGCCGATGGCCATTTAGCCGGTGACAGGTTTGTCCTGAACCTTTCTGCTGCCAATAAGCAATTCGGGACCCTTAGCCTGGGTGCTCCCTTCCACGTGTATGCGCCAGGTAATTATTTACAGGTACTCAAGGGACCTCATGGAGATCCTCAAGGAGCTCCCGTCATGGCTCCCGTGAAGACCTGGTCTTATGCCTGCACACCCGGTGATACCCTGACTGATGCCTATCCCTTATCCAGTTTTGAAGGAGGGCAATACCAGCTACAAGTATATGGACCAAATGGTTTTTTCAGGTCCTTCAAAGGAAATTCCTCAGATCCATTGGTGAAGCTTTCCTTAGGTTATAACAACGATGGCTCTCTAAGTCTGACCTTTACAGGTACCGGTACCAAACAGCCCGTGCGTGTCATAGACCCTGTTTACCGCACCAACAACAAGCAATTCACCCTCTTTGAAGACGCCACCACCCATGCACCTTCTCAATTTGTACTGGACCTGGACACGGAAAAAGGATGGTACGATTTCCAGGTGATTTTCCCCGGATACGAGGCCTTCGAAGTGCATTATGCCGGCAGGGTAGAGACGGGAAGGGATTCCATTACAGATCCCTATATGGGAGGGTTGTTTCCGGTTTATGCGGCAGCTCCACCGGCGTAAATGTCTAGTTACCTCCGTGACAGGTCCAATTACCACCGTGGCCCGTCCGATTGCCTCCGTGTGGCCCGTCCGATTGCCTCCGTGTGACCCGTCCGATTGCCTCCGTGTGACCAGTCCGATTGCCGGCGTGAACGTCCGAACCCTTACCTTTGCGCCCAAATTTGATGCTCATGTCTCCACTGGATTCATTGAAAACTCGTATAGAGCCCGTGCGTTTGCGCCTCACAGGTCACCCTTTGTATCAGAGCGTTCAGACCCCCGCCCAGTTCAGGATATTCATGGAATACCATGTGTATGCTGTATGGGATTTCATGTCTTTGCTTAAAGCGCTTCAAAGAGAACTGACTTGCGTGCAAGTGCCCTGGGTGCCTGTTGGAAATCCAGACACACGTTTTTTCATCAATGAAATTGTGGTGGGAGAAGAAAGCGATGTGGATCCACAAGGCACGCGCATCAGCCATTACGAGCTCTACCTAAGGGCCATGAGACAGGCAAATGCCAACACGCGTCCCATCGAGGACCTGATCCATAGTTTATCAAACGACCGCCAAGGTTTATCAGACGACAACCACGGATTGTCAAACGACCACCACGGGTTGACAGACAGCCGCCCTGGTTTGTCAGGCTCGGCTCGTATTGATCAGGCTATTGCTGCGCATAGTCCCATCACCGCCGTGCGGGACTTTTTGCGCTTCACCTTTGATACCATTGCCTCGGGGAAAGTACACGCCATCGCTTCCGTATTTGCATTTGGGAGAGAGGATTTGATCCCGGATTTGTTTTTACCCATACTGAGTGCATTGCCTCCGGCATCGGCGGCAGCCTTGAGCATATTCAAATACTACCTGGAACGTCATATTGAAGTAGATGGAGACCATCACAGCCATTTAGCTATGTCCATGGTCTCCGAGCTCTGCGGCCAAGACCCGCAAAAATGGGAAGAAGCCGGAGCCTATGCCCAGGCAGCGCTGGAAGCCAGGATCAGGTTATGGGATGGGGTAGTGGCCGCGCTGTAAGTAACAGGCTGCGCCCCGTGCTTTAGAGGGCTGCGCCGTGGATGATAGAGGGCCGCGCCGTGGATGATAGAGGGCTGCGCCGTGGATGATAGAGGGCTGCGCAGTGGATGATAGAGGGCTGCGCCGTGGATGATACATTAAGGTGAGGTATCCAAACTCTTGATAAAGGCGATCAAATCCTTCTTGTCCTGGATACTCAGGTGCAAGGAATCTGTTGGTAAGGTCTGGTTATTTACTTTTCCACCACCCTTGTCATAGAAATCCATCACTTCGTTCAGCGTAGCGTATACCCCATTATGCATATAAGGGGCAGTTCTTCCTGCATTCCGAACCGTAGGTACCTTGAAGGCATGTTGCAGGAATGGAATAGGTAGGATGCCAAACATTCCTGGGTCGGCATCTACCGTATCCGTTAGGGTAACCGGACCGTAAATCAAAGCCGGGCCGCCCGCGCCCTTTACGCCCGGTACGCCCTCAGCCTTTATGCCCGGTGTGCCCACGGCCCTTGCGCCCGGCACGCCGATTACCTCCGTTTCATCCCGGTCGTAAGCCGGTGGAAACACGCCGTTGAATAAGGGCATATAATGACAGGTCCCGCATTTGGCCTGACCCATAAATAAATTGAAACCATGAATTTCCTGGGTGGTTAGTTTGGCCTTTCCCCTCATGTAGCGGTCAAACCGGCTATTGAGGTTCACCAGACTGCGCACATAAGCGCCAAGGGCGTTGAGCAGGTCTGTCGTGTCAACCCAGGTATCGGCTACGCCCGCGCCGGCGGAAGCGCCGTAGTGCCCTGGAAACGCCTCCCGGAATAACCTGCGGTATATCGTATCCTGACCTACCCTTTGGGCCGCCAGGTGTACAGACCCATGCATTTCTTTGGGGTTCATCATGACGTCCCTGGCCTGCTCTTCCAGGCTCGTTGCCCTAAGATCATAAAACTGGGCAGGCTGAAGCGCCGCATTGATGAGGGTTGGCGTATTCCTGTCTACAGGTTGGGACTTTAGTATATCTATATTGCGGATCAACCCATCGGTGAAAGCCTTGTCAGGCTGATGGCAAGTGGCGCAGCTTCGTGTTCCTGGCCCTGAAAGTTGCGTATCAAAAAACAATTGTTTACCCAGCAATACCTTCTCAGGCGTGGTCGCATATTCTGGTCCTGGAAGATAGGCCTCCGGGTCAAAGGCTCCTGCTGCAAACAACGTTGGCGCTTCCTGACGCAACAGCCGGTTGTAGTGAAGGCGGATCCCGATTTGGGTTTGCATGCGCGTAATTCCTGCTGTGATGGGATTGCCGTAACGCAGGATAAAGGTAGCCCGATCAAAACGGTTAAAGGCCAATGTTCGCGCCTTCTGGGTCTGTCCTGTTGATTGCTCCAGCAACCCAACGGCAGCATCCAGAAGGGCCAATGTACTATCGCGGTCGGGAGCAGCCGGAAAACCACCCAGGGCAAGCTTCACCCCATTCAAACTTTCAGCAGCTTCGGGTAGGGCATTCAAACTAAGTGGCACATCAAATCCCGCCAGCCCCAGGGACAACACCCTGAAAACTTCCAGCTTTGCCGCATCCAAAACCTGTTCGTCCAGGAAGTGGATTTTCGGGAAATAAATATTATAGAGGTGTATGTTATCCTCCAATGTTTTTATCCTGCTCAATAGTTCCTCTTTGGAGGATGTATCATAATGAGGGAATAACAAGGCTTCCATTACCTGAAGCCCTTCCGGATTGGTTACATTGTAGGTGGGTGGAGGATCATCGGGTCCTGGATCTGCAAACCCCACAGGTTCCGCTTCGGGCATGGGAGCCCCATTGATCATCCGGGCTACAGAAGGTTTGCTATACGCAGCGGCCCACTCAAAGCCCTTATAATCCAGCCTTACTGCAAGAAATGTACGCTGTAAAACTGCTTCAGATGCGTTTTCTTTTACCTCCCGTTCGAAAACGTCCCTTAACCTGAACCATAATAGTTCGCTGAAATCGTGGGCGCTCCTGGTGGCGCTGACTCCAGGAGCGGTCGTGTCGTCACCCCCCGAGGTACCAGTGAAGGAAGCCGTACCCACGCCCCCTGGCAAGACCCGAAACGATAGGCCTCCGATGGCGCAAATCAATCCTATGGTCAACCAGGTCGTCTTCACTAATGACTGTTCGCGGCCAATCCGCACCGTTTAGAAATCAAATGCGTTAAGCAGTGGATTTGCATTCTTATCCCTATCGGTTAAAGGTTGCAATCCATATCTTTTTTCTATGAAAGAAAGAATGCTCACCGTTTCATATTGCGTATGGTCTACGTATCCTTTTTTGGCAAAGGGCGATATGATGATGGCTGGAATACGATTGCCGGGTCCCCAGCGGTCAATGGTGGGAGGCGGCACGTGATCCCAGAATCCGCCATTTTCATCATAAGTCAATATGATCACGGCATCTTTACCATCGGGTCCATTGAGTACCGCATTGATCAAAGCGACCGCATGCGTCTCCGCCGTTACAACGTCAGAGCTACCCGGATGCTCGTCCAGAGGTCCCCCCGGTTTTACAAAAGTAACAGCCGGCAAAGTGCCATTGGCCGCAGCCGTAAAGAAGTCAGTTTCATCTTTGAGGTGATCTTTTTTGGCTTGCGTCCCTTCCGCGTAATTCTTAAAGTAGATAAAGGGTTGATGATGGTAAGCGAACTCAGCATTGGCCTTACCCGCCATCGCGCTATCCCAACCCCAGGCATACCAGGTCCAGGATATGCCTTTCTCACTCAGCCGGTCTCCTATAGTGGCATACGTCTGATAAGGAACCAGGATTTCTGGTTTGGCATTTGCGGGATGTGGGGTATTGACGGAATAACTGGTATTGATGCTATAACCGTCAGGGGTAACCGAACCTTCTTTGGTCAGGTGGCCTGTGGAATCGAATTTGGATACGATACGGTCTGGAGCACCCTGGAAGACCGGGGTCCTTGCGGAGATCAGCCAGATATGGTTCAGGTAAGAACCGCCAAAAGCACTTTGGAAAAAGTGGTCACACAGCGTATACTGTTTGGCTATGGGTGCCAGGGGAATGAGGTCAGTGGAATAGTACCCCATCGTTAGTGCTCCTGAAAAGTTGTAGGCGGCGTACTTGTCCATCCTACCGCTGTCTATTTGCAATTGTTCATTATAGAAGGCATGATGCACGTCCGATGTGATGATATCTGCGTGAACGTATTGATCGATGTTGAAAGGACTGTTGGGTAAGTTAGTGGGGAATCCACTGCTCCCTTTCCCTGTAATAACGGGCAGGGTCGTATAGGGATTACCATTCTTGTCTACCTGGGTGGACACAGCAGGAGTGGCCTGCGCTATTCCTTCCGCCCCGGCAAATTGTCCGTAAAGGTTATCGAAGCTGTGGTTCTCCATATAGATCACCACAATATGACCCACCTTTTGAATTCCTTGGGCATTAGCCCCAGGCTGGACAGAAGCGGCCCCGGCAGACGGAGTAGCAGCAGTGGCTGTAGCGGCGCGGTGGGCGCGGCAACCAGCACCTAAGGCCAGGGTTACCAGGACAGCGGATGCCGCCATCCAGGGATAAGAGCGAAGATACATTTTCATTGAAAAAACCATTGAGGGGGCAAGTTACTTCAATTCCCGATTGAGCCGCCCCGCTCATCATATGATGGTAACGTTTATTTAATAGGCGGCTATCCCAATGCCAGCAAAATTATCCCCACCAGAATTACCAGCGCCCCCATCATCCTTTTGACCATATTTTTTTCCTTAAGCAAACCGGCGCCAAAGAAAACGCCGAATACAATGCTCAATTCCCTGACGGGGGCCACATAAGTAATGGGCGTTGTTTTAAGGGCTATTAACACCAGTAAATAGGACAGTGGTTGAAAGATGGCTACGCAAAGGGCCTGGAGCCAGTGGGTTTGTATTTCCCGCATGAGTTCTTCCCGGTGCCTCAGTATTACGGGAATCAACACCAGGAAGGGTAGCAACATGGAGGCAAAAGTGATAAACAGGGCAGAAACATGCTGATCTACTACTGCCCATTTATCCCAGAGGGTATAAGCTGCAATGAAGAGTCCTGTCAGTACACCATATTCCAATCCCTTAGCTATAGCTGTACCCCTTTGAAATCTGAGCCCCGTCATGATCAACACACCTACCACCACCAGCCCAACCCCTGCCAGGGCCATCCATCCCGGACGTTCTCCAAAGATCAGGATAGCCCCTAAGACGGAAAACAGGGGCCCGGCTCCCCTGGCTACAGGGTAGACAATGGACAAATCTGCTTTGCGGTAACCCAATTGGAGTACCACAAAATATAACAGGTGCAACACTGCGCTGGCAAAAGAAAACCCCAGGATAAAACCTGACCAGGACAGTTGGGTGCGAACGATTTCCCAATAAGTAAAGGGCCCAAAAATAACGGTAGCCCCCAGGGATACCAGCCAAAAGAAAGGCAATTTCCCATTGACCTTTTTAGTAATCAGGTTCCATACGGCGTGGAGTATGGCAGCTACCACTACGAGCAGGAGGGCATAGGGACTCATAGTATGAATTTAGGGAAAAACAAGGCTCAACGAGACGGCTGTGTCGCTTCCTGAGCAGTCGCCGCCAGTGCCTGGAGGAACCAGGCCGCATGTGGAATCCATTGCTCCGTCCAGCGCCATTCCTCATCGGTGAATTTGGTTTTGAATGCTATCCCACTGCCATCTCCGTTCCCCTCTTTGCCCGTGATGCCATTGGAGACTCCTCCTCGTTCGGAACCGTGACCAAAGTTGGAGTGCATGTAAGGGACATTATAACTTCCGAATTGATAGAGGAAGCAAACAGAATAAGGATTGGCGCCCACGATCCAGGAAAGTTGATTGGACGCATATTCCGCAAGAGCAGGAGAGACGCCCCAGCCACCCATTTGAGGGTATACCAACCGGCCACCGACTAAGGCCGCTGTTGCCAGCGAAGCTAAACGAGCGTTTTCTCCCTGCCACCACCAACCCGTTTCGTTATCGTGGGGTATGAAAAAACCATCTTGTACTTTTCCTTTATATAGAAAGGTCTGGCGCGCATAGCCGTAAGGGTTACCCGTTTCGGAGGTGACCTTCAGGTTATAATCCAAGGCGCCTTTTATCGTGGCTAAAGCAGGCGCCCGAAATACGGTGTCTTTTTCCATGCTCAAGTAACGGGCCAGCGCAATTACCGGTAACCCAGCATCAGCAGCATGCCAGAAAGGTCTGGCCGAATCATTGGCTATAAAATAACCCGCTGGACTCATCCTGGCTTCCAGGTTGGCAGCTCTTTTACGGGCCTGATCCTGGTAGAGGGATTTCCCTGTCGCCTTCCAAAGCTCTGTGGCCGCCATCAGGGCGCAATAATCATCGATGATGTTTTCTTTGCCGTTGGGCTCATATTGTAGGTTATGCGCCAGGAGGTGGTCAAAGGCCTTTTCTGCGGCAACCAAATACGCCTCCGCGCTGAAACTTCCCTTTATATTCCAGGTACTCACCCTGGCCAAGGCGGCAATAGCCATCCCTCCGCCCTCTCTCCACCCACATTCCCAATTGGTATCGGTAATGCTGTTGGCCAGTAAGCCAACGACTCTTCTGGCTTTGGGGTCTTTATCAAAATAACTAAATACGATCATGCGGAAGTAGCCTTCAGGCGCCAAAGCCCTCATCAGGTAATCTGCTCCCCACAAGGCTTCGCTGGTAATGGAATCCTTTACGCCCAGGCTTCGGAGCATGTTGGGGATTTCTTCTTTGACCGAAGCCAAAGTCCAGGTCACCATTGGAATCTGTTGGGGCGACATGACATTGGCATAGGCCAGGTGGGAAAAGTATTTGCTCACGTCTCCGGACGCATCGCACCAACCTCCCCGCATATCAACGGTCTGATCCTTGTCATACAATTTTACGTGCTCATCCGTCTTCCACTCTATAGGGGTATTAGCCCTTTGTTTGCGGTAATAATGCAGGATGGAAGGAATGGTCATGCGGGCCAAGGCTTCCCAGCCTATGGTAAAATAGTTGGAGTAATACCAATGATCCTTTTGCCATACGCGTATATGATAAATACCGGGTGCTTGTATGTCTGAAAAATCTGCCCTGTAGTAAATGGCTCCATAGGTCCAGTCATCTACGCTATAGGGGCCTTTGAGTTTCCCTCCTTTTACGGTAATGCCACTGGAGGTCTTCAACTCAAAAGTGCAGGTGTCCGCCATGGGGACATCGGATTGAATGATGACCATTTTAGGACCCCGGCTATCGAAGGCCACTTGGTTGGATTGTATGCTTAAGGTTCCGGGTAGATGTAATACACCTTGATATACAGGCGTGTTAGGATCATAGGGTAGGTTCTCATTCACGGCTGTAGTCTTTGAATGACGCAAATGATGCTTCCCGGTGGTTTGAGCCTGGGTGAACGTTCCTATGCAGAAAGAAATAATAATGAATAGTAGCTGTTTGGACATCGTGCCTGAGGATTGCAATAAAGATACCGAATTTGGATTGGCCTTCCGGTTGAGGCTGAACAAAATAAACAAAAATGGAGCCGCTGTGGCCTTATTCGCTTTACTGGGAACAACCTTTGGTGGTAATGGTAGTTCCACTTTTGCATTACCAAATCTGCAAGGCCGCGTAAGCTTAGGTGCCCAGGGGTCCGGTACTTATACCCTAGGTCAGGTGGGGGTGCAGACAGTATTACCTTAACGACCAATAATCTACCAGCCCATACACATACGGTGAGTAATGTAGCCATCAGTGCCCGAACAGGGACCAGCGCCAATCAGGCTAGTCCGGTTGGGGGATACTTTGCGCCGAATCCTTCCAACGCAGACCGGTTTGGGCCCTTACACGACGATCAATTTTTGTATTTCACTGGTAGGGATATTTCCTAGCAGAAGTTAAACCTATTTTATATGGCAGCCGGAGATTCCTCCTTTATTGGAATTGTATCTATCGTACCCTTTAATTTTGCCCCCCAGGGTTGGGCCTTATGTCAGGGGCAGTTGTTGGCCATCTCTTCGAATACGGCCCTGTTCTCTCTGCTGGGGACCTATTACGGAGGAAATGGAATCTCCACTTTTGGGTTGCCCAACCTGACAGGCGCTGTACTCGTTGGGGCCGGCACTTCTACGGCCGATGGCAATTATTATAGGGGGAACACCTTTTAGTAATTTTCAATCCTATCTGGGTCTTTATTATATCATTGCCACTACGGGAATTTATCCTTCCCGTTCTTAATTATCCGTTAATGCCTAGTACTCCTTTTAATTATACCCATTGGGAAGCGGCCGCCGGTAACTATCAGCGACTACCGGATGACTTTGATGACGCTGAACCCTATGTGGGGGAGATTCAGACCTTTGCCGGAAATTTTGCACCGGTAGGTTGGCAAATGTGCGATGGAAGCCTGCTCAACATAGCAGAATATACGGTGTTGTTTGATCTCATAGGCACCACCTATGGGGGAGATGGCACAACGACCTTTGCCGTACCCGACTTCAGGGGTAGAACGGCCGTACATCAGGGAATCAACAGCACAAATAGCTATGTGATTGGTCAAACCGGAGGCGCTACCTCCGTCAACCTAACCGTCAACAATTTGCCCGCTCATGACCATACATTGACTGGAACGACGGCCTTGCTGGCAAAAGGGGATAACCCTGGCAATACCGCTACGCCTGGCGCTTCGGCCTATCCTGCCATTTCAGGAGCCACCAGCTACTATACGGCAACCGAATCCAGTGGTCCCATCACATTGATGGCTCCCTTACAAGTAAGTATGACCCTAGGCGATACCGGTAGTGGGACTGCTGTAAATACCATGCAACCCTTTTCGGTGATGACTTATATCATATTCTTGGTCGGGGTGTTTCCTACGCAGAACTAATGGCCTACGTGAAGGCTTAAGCCGGAAATTGAATGGAAGCCATTTGTAAAGAAAGGTGCAGATGCCTCAGGTAAGACCCATTGGAACATCCTTGTGAAATAGCCACTTCTTCTTCGTTTGCGTCTTTGGCAATATATGGACCCGTTTGGAAGGATGCCTTATTGGCTGCCAGCATCAGGTCTACCCCAGCGATAGATCTGGCCAGCCTTACCTGATCCGACAAGTGAGGCAATTGAGACAAACAAACGACCAGGTGGCAACCTTCTGCGCGAAGGTGTTTGGCAATCTGGGTGAGAGGCGCAGCGGGATGCTGATATTTGTAATGTGCGTGGACAGGTTTGTCTCCCACACCCGTGATACCTATTTTATAGGAGCCATAAGGCAGGATGATATAAGGACTTACGCGGTGGGACATTGGTGTCCCTCCAAATGAAAGGTTGGCGCTGACCAATGGGAAACGCATATGGGCGCTTAACTCCGCCATTTGGTCAGGATCCATATTTAATTCGTTTTCACCTAAAGTAGCTCCATGGTAACCCGCCTTGTTCATGACGGTGATCATTTCCCTGTGATCAGCAAAGGATTTATCCTTGCCCAGAAATTGACCGGCGTCCAGCAACATACCGATTCTTTCTGCCCTTAGTTGTTGCATGCCTTTCAGGGAAGGTAATTCACCATTATGATGGGCAGTATGATATACCGTAAGTAGGTGAGGATCTACACCGGGAATAAGGAATGGAACAAGCGCTTCCATACTATGGGGTCGGGGGTTGTGGAGCGCCCATTGCCCCATCCGGCCAACTGAATTAGGTATAAAAAAAGCGCCTGCGGCGAGTATGGAATCTTTAATAAAATAGCGTCGGTTGATAGGCATAGTTCGGGTATATAAATGGCAAGACTATTCTAAAAGTATAAAAATTAATGGGATTTAGCATTAATTTTTTCTATTTTTATAACCTGCACTTATGGCTTGCTGATACATACGAGAGAATCAAATCCACGCGAAAAATCAGTTGTCAATCAATCCTTATTATCATAGTGATTATAGCTGGTAGCTATATTGTCAAACCCTTATTTATTTCATGAAAGTTGGCGTACTCCTACCGAAATCCACCACCATTCCTCTGATTGCGCATGACTTTATGGGTGGATTGGAATCATATGTTGATGTCCACAAAATCAAAGACCAGTTTCAGTTCACCAGTGAAAGCATCGGTTTTGGCACGGTGTCAAAAACAAATATTCAGGCGGCTACGGGTACTGGTTCACTGGTGGTCACTGCCAATCAACCTGGTAATGAAGACTATAACCCGGCAGTTCCAGTCAGTGATACTTTACAGGTATTTAACAGTGGTTCCTTTATAGAGGGTATTGGCGTATTCCCCAATCCGGCTCACGGAACCCTGTATATCCGTATGTCCCAGGACTATCTGATCACCAGTTACAGCATGTTTGATTTGAGCGGCAGGAGAGTGTTGGGTCAGGAAACGGTGACAAATGGCAGCCTGACGCTTCAGGTAGATATCGGTAATCTGATGCAGGGGATGTATATATTGAAAGTAGTTGCTATAAGAAACCATGAGGTTGTGTTTCCCGCGTTTAAAATTGTGGTCCAGTGAGGCAGGTATTGAAATTTGTCCTAAGTTAGCGGCCTCTAAGTCCACTAAAAACGATTCAACGTGCCTCAAAACAGTACCAAAAGCAACTTATCCGCTTTCTTAACCTTAACGATTGTTTTCTTCTTCTGGGGTTTTGTAGCAGCGAGTAACGACATTCTGATTCCGGTATTTAAGGATAACCTGCACCTCTCTCAGGTGCAGTCACAAATGATTTCCTTCTGTTTCTATGTAGCTTATACGGTAGGGGCCATCATTTACTTTTTTGTTTCCAAAGCCATAGGTGAAGACATCCTCAACCGCATTGGCTATAAAAATGGTATTGCCTTAGGGCTGGTCATTTCCACTTTGGGAGCCCTGCTGTTTTATCCTGCCGCAGAATCCGGTTCATTTATCTTGTTATTGTCTGGTTTATTTGTCATTGGCTTAGGTTATGCCTTGCAGCAAACCGCAGCCAATCCACTGGCTATCGCCATGGGTGATCCCAAAACCGGCGCCCAGCGTTTGAGCATGGCCGGAGGGATCAACAACTTCGGTACGACCATTGGTCCGGTACTGGTATCCCTGGCTATATTTGGATCAGTTGCTTCAGGTGGAACCCATACGGCCAGCATCAGCGCTGTAAAAGTGCCCTACCTCATCATAGGCGCTGCCTTCCTGATCGTGGCCCTCG
>CAJCIQ010000179.1 GCA_903970475.1 Beijerinckiaceae bacterium | reverse complement strand
CACAAGGTCGTTATATGGCGCTGAAAAAAGATAATCGTCCGAAGGCTACGTTTTCTCAGATTACGATAGGCCTTGCTTCACCGGACAGCATCCTGGAAAGGTCTTACGGCGAAGTATTGAAGCCCGAAACCATCAACTACCGCACTTACAAACCCGAACGCGATGGTTTGTTTTGCGAGCGGATCTTCGGGCCAGTGAAAGACTACGAATGTGCTTGCGGCAAATACAAGCGCATCCGTTATAAGGGGATTGTTTGCGACCGCTGCGGTGTGGAAGTAACGGAGAAGAAGGTGCGCAGGGAAAGGATGGGACATATCAAACTGGTCGTTCCCGTTGTTCACATCTGGTATTTCAAAAGCCTTCCCAACAAGATTGGTTATCTGCTGGGTGTCAGCTCTAAAAAGCTGGAATCCATTGTATACTATGAAAGGTTCGTGGTAATCCAACCCGGTATCCGGGTGGATAAAGGACAAGGCGTTGGTGACCTCCTGACAGAAGAAGAATACCTGGACATCCTGGATACCCTTCCCAAGGACAACCAATACCTGCCTGACGACGATCCCAATAAGTTCATCGCTAAGATGGGTGCCGAAGCTGTGCATGACATGCTGGGCCGTATCGATCTGGATGCGCTGAGCTATTCTTTGCGTAACGCAGCCGCTACAGAAACTTCCCAGCAAAGGAAGGCAGACGCTCTAAAACGTCTGAGTGTAGTGGAAGCTTTCCGCGAAGCCAACAACCGCATCGAAAACTCTCCGGAGTGGATGGTGATGCAGTACATTCCGGTGATTCCTCCGGAACTGCGCCCCTTAGTTCCCCTGGATGGTGGCCGTTTCGCCTCTTCAGATCTGAACGATTTGTATCGTCGCGTAATCATCCGTAACAACCGTCTGAAACGTTTGTTGGAGATCAAAGCGCCTGAGGTGATTTTGCGTAACGAAAAACGCATGCTTCAGGAAGCGGTTGACTCTTTGTTCGATAACAGCCGTAAGTCCAACGCCGTGAAGGCTGAAGGTGGGCGTGCCTTGAAATCCCTGAGCGACGTGCTTAAAGGTAAACAAGGCCGTTTCCGCCAGAACTTGCTCGGTAAACGCGTGGACTACTCTGGTCGTTCTGTAATTGTGGTAGGTCCTGAGCTCAAACTGAGCGAGTGCGGTCTTCCCAAAGACATGGCAGCTGAGTTGTTCAAACCATTTATCATCCGCAAACTGATTGAGCGCGGTATCGTAAAGACCGTGAAATCTGCGCGCAAGCTCGTTGATAAAAAAGAAGCCATCATCTGGGATATCCTGGAAAACGTGCTCAAAGGTCATCCGGTTATGCTTAACCGCGCCCCGACCCTGCACCGTTTGTCCATCCAGGCCTTCCAACCCAAATTGGTAGAAGGTAAAGCGATTCAACTGCACCCGCTGGTATGTTCTGCCTTCAACGCCGACTTTGACGGTGACCAGATGGCCGTGCACGTGCCTTTGAGCAATGCCGCTATACTGGAAGCCC
The DNA here is from genome assembly GCA_903970475.1 of Beijerinckiaceae bacterium. Taxonomy (GTDB): domain Bacteria; phylum Bacteroidota; class Bacteroidia; order Chitinophagales; family Chitinophagaceae; genus Dinghuibacter. Next base: position 9,636 of record CAJCIQ010000179.1, on the reverse strand, counting down.
AACTGCTGATGCTGTCTTCCCACAACATCCTTAACCCCCAGAACGGTACACCAATCACCCTGCCTTCACAGGACATGGTATTGGGCTTGTACTACATCACCAAGGGTAAGAAGTCCACTGATACCGAAAAGGTTCGTGGGGAAGGTATGGCCTTCTATTCCGCCGAGGAAGTGATCATCGCCTATAATGAAAACCGCGTTGACCTGCATGCCTGGATTAAGGTAAAAGCAGACGTACGTGATGAAAACGGGAAGATCGAAAGGAAACTCATCGATACGACCGTTGGTAGAATAATTTTCAACCAGCACGTTCCCAAAGCAGTAGGGTTTGTAAACGCCCTGCTGACCAAAAAGAACCTTAGGGAGATCATCGGTAACATCATCAAATGGACCGACGTTCCCCAGACAGCAAAGTTCCTGGACGACATCAAAACCCTGGGATTCCGTACGGCTTTCCGCGGTGGATTGTCCTTCAACGTGCTTGACCTGACCATTCCGGAAGTTAAACACGAAATGGTTGAATTGGCACAAGGTGAAGTAGATGAGGTTTGGGAAAACTACAATATGGGTCTGATCACCAACAACGAACGCTACAACCAGATCATTGACATCTGGTCCAGGGTGGATACGAAGGTGACAGAAACCCTGATCAGGGAAATGGCGGCCGACAAACAAGGGTTCAACTCCGTGTACATGATGCTGGACTCCGGCGCCCGTGGTTCCAAACAACAGGTTAAACAGCTCGCCGGTATGAGGGGTCTGATGGCCAAGCCTCGTAAGAGCGGTTCTACCGGTTCGGAAATCATCGAAAACCCGATCTTGTCCAACTTTAAGGACGGTCTGAACGTATTGGAATACTTCATCTCTACCCACGGTGCCCGTAAGGGTCTGGCGGATACGGCCCTGAAAACGGCCGACGCCGGTTACCTCACCCGCCGTCTGGTGGACGTTGCCCAGGACGTAGTCATCACCGAAGAAGATTGCGGTACCCTGCGTGGTATAGCCACTTCTGCCCTGAAGGACAATGAAGAAATAGTTGAACCGCTGTACGACCGTATCTTAGGCCGCACCTCTGTTCACGATGTATATGATCTTCAGCACGATCATCTGATCGTCAAAGCTGGTCAGGAAATCACGGAAGAAATCGCCCAAAAGATTGAGGACAGCAGCATAGAAACTGTTGAAATCCGTTCTGTACTGACTTGCGAAAGCAAGCGTGGGGTGTGCGTGAAGTGCTACGGTAAGAACCTGGCTACTGGTTATATTGCTCAGAAAGGGGATGCGGTTGGCATCATTGCCGCCCAGTCCATCGGTGAACCTGGTACCCAGTTGACCCTGCGTACCTTCCACGTGGGTGGTGTCGCTGGTTCTGCTTCTGTAGAATCCAACATGCCGGCTAAGTTTGACGGAACCATCCAGTTTGACGGTCTGCGTACGGTAACGACCGAAAATAACGAAGGTGAAAAAGTCCAGATCGTTATTGGTCGTACAGGTGAGGTCAGGATTATGGATGTGAAAAACGATCGCCTCCTGATCACCAACAACGTACCTTATGGTGCAACCCTGATGGTGAAAGATGGTCAGAAAGTGACCAAAGGCGATGTGATCTGCACATGGGATCCGTTCAACAATGTCATCGTATCTGAAGTGGTCGGTTCCATTAAGTTCGAAAATATCATAGAAGGTGTAACCTACCGTGAGGAAGCGGACGAACAAACCGGACACCGTGAGAAAGTGGTTATTGAAACCAAGGACAAGACCAAGATTCCTGCCTTGATTGTTGAAGGTGCTAAGGAAATCAAGTCATACAACCTGCCCGTGGGCTCTCACATCAGTGTTGACGCTGATGAATCCGTTCGCGCTGGTCAGGTAATCGTTAAGATCCCACGTATCATTGGTAAGCTGCGCGATATCACCGGTGGTCTGCCCCGTGTAACGGAACTGTTTGAAGCGCGTAACCCGTCCAACCCTGCTATCGTAGCGGAAATCGACGGTGTGGTTTCCTTCGGTAATGTTAAGCGTGGTAACCGTGAAATCATCGTGGAAGCCAAAGATGGTGTGGTGAAGAAATACCTGGTGCCCCTGACCCGCCAGATCCTGGCTCAGGATGGGGACTTTGTGAAGGCCGGTGTGGCGCTGTCCGACGGCTCGATCAGCCCAGGCGACATCCTCTCTATCAAAGGACCTTTCGCTGTTCAGGAATACGTGGTCAATGAAATTCAGGAAGTATACCGTCTCCAGGGTGTAAAAATCAACGACAAACACATCGAAGTCATCGTACGTCAGATGATGAAGAAAGTGGAAATCGTGGATCCGGGAGATACCAAATTCCTCGAAGGAGACCTGGATGATCGCTTTGACTTCATCGACGAAAACGACTGGATCTTTGATAAAAAGGTGATCACCGAAGCAGGCGAAAGCACCAGGCTGAAACCTGGTCAGATCGTTACCTTACGCGAAGCCAGGGAAGAAAACTCCATCCTTCGCCGTAATGACAAGAAGCTGGTAGAATTCCGTGACGCGGAGCCTGCTACTTCTCAACCGGTTCTGCTGGGTATTACGAAGGCCTCTCTGGGTGTACAAAGCTGGATTTCAGCCGCTTCCTTCCAGGAAACGACCAAAGTCCTCAGCTCTGCCGCTATCCAGGGTAAGACCGACGAAATGCTGGGTCTGAAAGAAAACGTCATCACGGGTCATCCGATCCCTGCCGGTACTGGTCTGCGCGACTTCGAAAACATGATCGTAGGAAGCAAAGAAGAGTATGAACTGCTACAGACTTCAAGGGAAGTCATGCAGTTTGACGAAGAAGAATAATGACCGGAAAAATGTTAAAATATAGAGGCTGTTACGCAAGTAGCGGCCTCTTTTCTTTATATTGCCGCCCGAACATTGGCGTACGCGCCCAAACATTGGCTAAAAAAACGAGAAATTGAAAAATCTATCTTTGATCCTGATTGTGGTACTATTTGTCCTTGTAGGTGTTTTGTTTTATTTCCATTTCAAGGCGAGCGGCGCGAATGCCAGTATCTCTGTAGAACCCACTAAAACCGACTCACTGGTCCTTCATCCCCTGAAAGTGGCCTATGTAGACCTGGACTCTATCACTGAAAAGTTCGTGTATTTCAAGAATAAGCAAACAGCATCCGAAAGGAATGAAGAGCAGGTAGACCAGGAGTTAAACTCCGCCTACGAGAACCTCCAGCGCCAGCGGGAGCAATTCGTGCAAAAAGGCGCAACTATTACCCAAACGGAAGCCGATAATTTCCAGAAGGAATATGCGGCCCGCATGCAGGACTTGCAAAAGCAAAAGGAAAACGCCCAACAGGCCCAGTTAGCGGAAAATCAGAAGATCATGGAAGACGTGCAGGGAAAGATATCTACCTATATGGCCGAGTATAACAAGGCCAAAAAATATTCCTTCATCTTTGGATACAGCAAGGGTTCCCTGGCTCTTTTTTATAAGGACTCAGCCTACAATGTGACCAATGAAGTGTTGGAGGGATTAAATGCTACCTTTAAACCGGACGCCAAATAAAAGGTTCTTTTATCCACTATGCCCACTTCGACTGCTGCCCCTACACAACCTACCGTTAGCGAATCTTCTGCTCCCGGTTTCAAACAATCCCTGAGCCTGCTGGACGGCACCATGCTGGTAGCTGGTTCCATGATTGGCTCTGGTATATTCCTGGTAAGTGCCGATATTACCCGTCAGGTTGGATCAGCTGGTTGGCTGATTGCCATCTGGGTGATCACGGGATTTTTAACCCTGACCGCTGCCGTTAGTTACGGTGAACTCAGCGGTATGTTTCCTAAGGCGGGAGGACAGTATGTTTATCTGAAGGAAGCTTTTGGCCGTATGCCAGGCTTCCTGTACGGGTGGAGTTTCTTTGCCGTCATCCAGACAGGCACCATCGCTGCCGTAGCGGTGGCTTTCGCCAATTATACGGGATATATTATACCCGGAGGATTGGATAAAGTATTACTGGACCTGGGCATTGTAAAAATTACCGAGGGCAGGCTCTTGTCTTTAGCCTGTGTCATTCTCCTGACCTATATTAATTCCAGGGGTGTTAAGGAGGGGAAGTTTATTCAGACCTCCTTTACGACCATTAAGCTGTTATCCCTTTTCGGGTTGATCATCTTTGGTGTATTAATGGCCGCTAAGGCTGGTATATGGCACGGTAACTGGAGCGATGCCTGGACCATGCATCATTATGCATCCGAAAAAAATGACGGGGGTAGTGGCATATGGCAAACTATAGCCGGGTTAGGGACTTTGGGCGCTATCTCCGCCGCCATGGTGGGCTCCCTGTTTTCCAGCGACGCCTGGAACAGCATCACCTTTGTTGCCGGAGAAATGCGCAGGCCTCAGCGCAATATTGGTTTAAGCCTGCTGCTGGGTACCTTGATCGTGACCATCATTTATGTATCAGCCAACCTGATGTACGTGTCGGTGTTGTCCTTGCATGACATTGCTTTTGCACCCAACGATAGGGTAGCTACGGCTGTGGCAGAAAAGATCTTTGGTGCAACCGGGGGGATTATCATCGCGGTGATGATCATGATTTCCACCTTTGGCTGCAATAATGGGCTTATCCTATCCGGAGCCAGGGTATACTATACCATGGCCCAGGATGGACTGTTCTTCAAAAAGGTAGGCCAGCTCAATAAGAATGCCGTGCCTGGCTATGCGCTGTGGATCCAGTGCCTGTGGACCTGTCTCCTATGCCTTAGTGGTGGCTACAATGCCTTGTTGACCTATGTGATCTTCGTGGTCCTGATCTTTTATATCCTGACCCTCATAGGCATATTCGTGCTGCGCCGCAAACGCCCTGACCTGCCCAGGCCTTACAAGGCATTTGGGTATCCGCTGTTACCAATCATTTATTGCATACTCGCGGCCGTGATTACGGTCTGTCTGTTCATTTACCAGCCGGCAAATACCTGGCCCGGGGCCCTGATAGTTGTCTCGGGTATCCCGATTTATTACCTTGCACTCCGTAAGAGAGCAAAGTAATATGCACACGGACCGTTTTGACCAGTTATTCGACTCATTCAAAGACATTAAAGTAGGCGTCATAGGGGATCTTATGTTGGATACCTATATGTGGGGCAGGGTAGAGCGTATTTCTCCGGAAGCGCCCGTTCCCATAGTAGCGCTGCATGGAAAGGAATACCGCATAGGGGGAGCCGGAAACGTGGCCTTGAATCTTCAATCCCTGGGTGCCCAGGTATCTGTGCTATCCGTGATCGGAGAGGACGATGATGCTTCTACCTTACGTTCGTTGCTTTCCTCCTCCGGGATTAGTACCTCGTTCCTATTGTCCAGCCCTGGGCGGCCTACCACCAACAAAACGCGGGTCATCAGCCGCAACCAGCAGATGATGCGCCTGGATAATGAAACGACTGCGGATCTGGATACTCCGGATGAAAGACGTCTGTTAGATGCTGTGTCTCGCTGGCTTTCTGACGTTCAGCCTCAGATATTGATATTTGAAGACTATAACAAGGGGGTGCTCACAGAGGGTGTGATTGGCGTCGTCATTGACTGGTGCCGTCAGCATGGGGTTATCACCGCAGTGGATCCCAAGCGGAAGCACTTCTTCTCTTACAAACATGTAGATATATTCAAACCCAATCTTAAAGAAGTCAGGGAAGGGTTGAATTTGCTGGAAGAGGAGCTGACTCCGGCGCATTTGTTAGCTGTGCATGCTCAGCTGCATTCGCATTTACAACATGGTATTTCCTTTATTACGCTGTCTGAACGTGGGGTATTCTTTGCCGGTTCTGCCGCGGCCGCCGGGCCTACCGGAGTCGCTGATTCTGCCGGGCCTACCGGAACCGGAGCCGCTGAGTTCGGTGTTATCCCCAGTCATATCCGTAATATCGCGGATGTGAGCGGGGCGGGGGATACCGTCATCGCTGTAGCTGCCCTGGTTTACGCGGCCACCAAAGACGTCCCGCTGATGGCCTCCATTGCCAATATCGCTGGAGGACTGGTTTGCGAGGAAGTAGGCACTGCCGCCATACGCAAGGACCAGCTGCTCCAGGAATGTAAGGTGTTGTTATAGTATTTGTTATCTTTAGATATGAAGAAATACGCAGTAATTGTGGCCGGAGGTAGCGGCAAAAGGATGAACAGCGCCTTACCAAAGCAGTTCATGATGCTTAAAGACAAGCCTGTTCTCTATTATACCTTACAAACCTTCCTCCACGCCTATTCAGACCTGGAAATCATCCTGGTGCTCCCCCTGGAATACATTGATCTGGGCAAAGAAATCATAGACGGTTATTTTGACCACGATCGCATCCGTATCGTTACCGGGGGAGACAGCCGTTTCCACTCTGTAAAGAATGGGCTTTCCCATATAGAGGAAGAATCCATCATTTTCGTACACGATGGGGTTAGGTGTTTGATCACCCCTCAACTCATACACCGCTGTTACATGCAGGCCCTGGAAACGGGGAGTGCTATTCCCACCTTAATCTCCAAAGACAGCGTGCGCATGGAAACCGATGAGGGCAATGAACCCCTGGACCGCAACAAAGTCCATTTGGTCCAGACTCCTCAAACCTTCCATAGCAAAATATTACTACCTGCTTTTCAAATCGACTTCAAGGAACGATTCACCGATGAAGCAACTGTCGTGGAAGCTTTTGGCCTCAAAGTCAGCTTGGTAGAAGGAGAAGAAACCAACATCAAATTGACTCGCCCTGTTGATTTGTTCCTGGCCGAAAGAATTCTGGAAGAAAGGATGGCGGCAGTAGGCGTGTGACGTGATTAGCGCTTCCGGCGCGCTTGTTGTCCGGTTGGCTTTGCGGCGCTATTTCAGCCATTTTATAGGCCAGGGCAGGCGATTGAGCCTGACAGCCGGGTAAACGATTTTATGGGCCCCAAAACCTTGATAAAAGCGTTCCAGACTGGGTATATCCGATCCCTCGAAGTCCAAGGTTAGTTCCGTGCCTGCGAACTCATGTATGAATCTATCCACGAGCAGGTGAGAGGCGCCCATGGATCTTCCCTCCGGGGCATTACCCACCAGTGCATAATAGGCTTTGCTATGTGAAAACAGAAAAATGGCAGACGCAAGAACTTGGTTATCCTGATTGAGGATACCGCGAGCTAAGGCAAAGGGCTGCCCTTGGGTGGAAGACGCCGTTCGCGGCGACGTCAGCGCCTCGCATAATTGAGCGAATCGTCTAAAATCCTCCTGTTTGAGATTCGTTAGTTTTTCTAACTGTTTTTGAGCCAAGGCGGTGACTTCTACTACTTCAACCTCTTTGGAATACCGCAGTCCGGCTTTTTCTGCCTTGACCAGGTTGCGCGCTACGTTTTCACTGTAACTATTGCGTGCCGTCTCATAGGGCTTGTCCAGGGGCAGCAGGTAATTTACCCTTTGCGCCAGGTCATGCTGATCCGTTTTCAGTGGGTTTCCACTGTTGAGGCTGAACTCCCAAAGCCTGAAACGCGCAGGAATGGCATGGAGAAAGGCTTCCAGGTCATCCTTGGCTATTGTTCCAGAAGAAAAAACACCTCCTTCAGCTAAAAAAGCTGGCTGGCATAAATAGGAGAACATTAACTTCCGCTTCCAGGTTAAGGGCATGACTGCCTGGTAATCGCCCAGGATTAAAGCATCCCATCCAGGGCTCATATGGTCTAACAGAGAGCTATACGCATATACGGAACCGTTATTTGCTCCCGAAATGCACTGGTCCCATTTACCCAGGTCAATGGCTTGGTGTGAGAGGTAGCGCAAACTCACCTTAACGACCTTTACGTTGTAAAATGACATCCAAGGATGCACCCAGGATACGCAGATCCAGGTACCAGGACCTGTTTTCAAAATAGTATTGATCGTGCCGCTGGCGCTCAATCATTTCCTCCACCGAAGATGCATAGCCAAATGAAACAATGCCCAGGGAGGTAAGGCCTGGTTTGAGCTGTTGCAAACGTTTATAGTTGGGGGCCCTTTCCGTAATTCTGTCTATGAAGAATTGCCTTTCTGGCCTGGGACCCACCAATGTCATATCTCCTTTGAGGACATTGAGCAACTGGGGTAACTCATCTAAGCGGGACTTGCGCAGGAAATGTCCCCATTTTGTGATCCTAGGATCTGCTTTTTGCGCCAGTTGGGGCCCTTCCGTCTCAGCATCCAGGTGCATGGTCCGGAACTTATACATGGTAAACGGTTTGCCACCCAGGCCTATGCGTTCCTGCGCATAAAAGACAGGACCCTTACAGAACAGCTTGATTTTTAGCGTAATAAACACTATAAGTGGTAGACTTAGTACCAGGCCTGACAGGGCCATAACGATGTCCATAGTCCTTCTCAGGTACTCTGGTGTATCTATTTCGGAATTGAAGTCAGCAGGGCGCAATAATAGGGTACTGGCTGCCCATGCGAGCCGATTTTTCATACCATTGGATATATGCAACCAAAAGTAATAAAAATTAATTGTAATACCAGTGTGGGCCAGGATTTTACGTTAATGGGTGGTTAGTTTAGGCCACAGGCTGATTCCGCTGGATCTTCTGAAGGATCTGGTGGGCAACTTCCATGGATTGATACCCATGCATTTCATTGACCAAGGTTGGTTTATTGAGCTTAATCGCATCTATAAATGCCTGTAACTCAAGGAACATAGCATTCTCCGCTGGTACTATTGGATTAGCGATGGCAATCGTCCGTTTGCCGGATGGAGTTTCTATATCGAAATTAAATTCTCCCGGGAGCTTATCGCCAGATTGCATTTTGATGATTTCTGCTTTCTTTTCCAGGAAGTCAATGCCGATATAGGCATCTTTCTGAAACAGGCGCATCTTCCGCATCTTCTTCATGGAAATGCGACTACTGGTCAGGTTGGCCACACAACCATTATGAAACTCGATGCGTACGTTGGCTATATCCGGTGTATCCGTCATCACAGCTACACCATTCGCAGAGATGGAGCGGATATCGCTCTTAACCATATTGAGAATAATGTCAATATCATGGATCATCAGGTCTAGGATCACACTGACTTCCGTTCCTCTCGGATTGAACTGAGCCAGTCTGTGTACCTCTATGAACATAGGTTGAAGCGACATTTCCTTCAATGCCAGCAACGCCGGGTTGAAGCGTTCAATATGTCCTACTTGTAGTTTGATACCTGATTCCCGAGCCAGCTTCACAATCTCCTTAGCTTCTTCCATGGTGGAGGCCAAAGGCTTTTCCACAAAAACATGCTTACCTTTTTTGATAACCAGTTCACATAGTTCAAAGTGCTGGGGAGTCGGTGCTACGATGTCCACCGCATCACAGAGAGACACCAGATCCTGGGGATTGGCAAAGCGTTTCAACTGATAATCCTTCTCCACTTTTTCAGCGTTGGCATCGAATGGATCGTAGAAGCCCACCAGCTCTACCCCTTCCATTGCCTTCCAGTTGTTTAAGTGAAATTTGCCCAAGTGTCCTACTCCGAAAACACCCACTTTGATCATAGCATCGTTATTGAAGTTTCAAAGATAGGGCTTGCATCTTTTAAAAAAGTTGCAGATTTTTTTTGTGAATTTCCATTTACCCCTATCTTTGCACTCCCAACAACGGAACAACACTATGGATCGGTAGTTCAGTTGGTTAGAATGCCGCCCTGTCAC
>CAJCIQ010000178.1 GCA_903970475.1 Beijerinckiaceae bacterium | reverse complement strand
TACCAGATCTTCGCCCTTAAACTATCCGGCCTGTACATCTGATCTCCTGGCTTCACATCATAGGTTTGATAAAAAGCGTCCAGGTTAGCCAATGGTCCGTTTACCCGGAATTGAACAGGAGAATGGGGATCCACCATAATGCCTGTCCTCAAGCCTTCGGGCCTGATCTTATATTTCCAGCCTTGGGCAAAGCCCCGGAAAAATCGCTGGTCAGGACTCAGACCATCTATGCGGACGGTGGTATCCTTTCCTTCCGGTGTTTTCTTAAAGGCTGCGTAGGCAATGGCCAGCCCTCCATTATCGGCAATGTTTTCTCCCAGGGTCAAACTTCCATTGACATGAAAGGTATCGATACCTACGTATCCATTGTATTGCTTGACGATCAGGTTGGCCTTTTGTATAAAGCGGGCCGAATCTGCCGGCGTCCACCAGCTACGGAGATTTCCGTTCTCATCGTACTGGCGCCCCTGATCATCGAATCCATGGGTCATTTCATGGCCGATGACCATCCCTATACAACCGTAATTAAGGGCATCATCTCCATCGGGATAAAAGAACGGCGGCTGAAGGATACCGGCGGGAAAGTTGATGTTGTTCTGGGTTGGGTCATAATAGGCATTCACCGTCGGCGGGGTCATGAACCATTCGGAACGATCGACGGGTTTGCCAATTTTATTTACCTGACGGTGATATTCATATTGTGCGCAACTCCTAATATTACCTACCGCATCAGATTTGTCAATGCGGACGGTGGCATAATCCTTCCATTTATCGGGATACCCTACCTTCTTAGTGATCGCGTGAAGTTTTACGAGTGCCTTCTTTTTAGTAGAATCACTCATCCAGTCCAGTTGTTGAATACGCTCTCCATAGGTCGTCACCAGATTTTCTACCAACGCTAGGATCCTTGACTTAGCTTCTGGGGGAAAGAATTTCTTCACATACAATTGACCCAGGTCATCACCCAGATTACCATCCACCAAAGAAGTCATTCGTTTCCAACGGACCTGCTGCTCACTGGCTCCCGATAGCAATTTCGAATAGGAGAAAGTGGCATCCACCACATCATGGTTCAATACAGGGCTGAAATTATCAATATCATGGAAAATCAGATAGTCTTTCCACTCATCCAACGGAACAGCGTTTAACGCTTTCTGCAAACCGGTATAAAACTCCGGTTGACCTACGATGACCGTATCGGTTTTGACCTGGAGCTTAGTCAACAGATCTGTCCAATCAATACCTGGGGTCAATTTGCTGAACTCGGAAATGGTTAGCTTGTTGTAATTGGCCACAGGATCCCTCAGCGCCACCGGATACCTGGATGCCTTAGCCAATTCCGTTTCAGCAACCATTACCCCTGTAGCTTTCTTAGCCGCTTCCGAGGGTGTTTCTCCTGTAAGGATAAAGATTTTGGTGATATAAGCCACATAGGCATCCCGGACCTTTTTGATGGAAGTGTCCTGCTTGAAATAATAATCTTTTGAAGGCAACCCTGTTCCCCCCTGGTTAAAATGGGCGGCATATACCATGGAATTCTTGTCGTCGGGGCTAACGTTAAAGTTAAACAATTCTCCATTACCTTCTGTATACTCCCGGGTAACTTCATCCAGCAAACCGGACACATCCTTGATGGCATGAATGCGGTCAAAATCCGCCTTTAAAGGCGCCAGGCCTTTGGATTCAATCGTAGCAGAATCCATAATACTTTTATACAAGTCCCCTACCCTTTGAGGCGTTGTGTTGGCAGTAAGGCCGTTCAATGCAGAAACAGAATCCAGTATTCCTTTAATATTTACTAAAGACGCTTCATACAAGGTAGTAAAGGACCCCCAACCGGATTCATCAGCAGGGATCACGGTGTTTTTAACCCAGGTTCCATTGGCATAGTTGAAATAGTCATCCTGTGGTCGAACCGCTGCATTCTCGGCCGTGGAATCGATTAAACCAGATACAGGGCCTTCCCCTGTTTGTTTACAACTGCTGGCAGCAAGTCCGCCCATGAATAAGGCAAGCAGACAAACGCGGGTATAGGTATGCATTGTACAAGATAATTTTGATTAGGTGATTAAATATAGTCATTCCAATTATCTGTTATTCGGGTAAAAAGCCCCAATCTATCAAGTCACCCTCTTCCCGGACGAAAATAGTGCGTCCATTATAGCATACGCATGATCTGTAATGATAAATCCTTCTGGAGCTTCCCACCCCAGGTTCCGGTAATGATACAATTTGTCGCCAGAGAAGATAAAAAGAGAAGATCAGGCGCAACATCGGGAGTTTACACTGCTCAAGTTAGTGCGGCTGGGCTTTCGCATTTGTTAAGGTACTCCGAAATTTGAGGTCTGGTTCAACGCTACCAGATCTTCGCTCTTAAACTATCGGCCAGGTACATCTGATCCCCAGGTTTCACATCATATATTTGATAAAAAGCATCCAGGTTGGACAAGGTTCCATTCACCCTGAAGTGAGCGGTAGAATGAGGATCAGTCATAGCAGCCGTCCTCAGGATTTCGGGCCTCAGCTTTAACCTCCAGACCTGCGCAAAAGCCATGAAGAAGCGCTGATCGGGGGTTAATCTGTCTATCCTCTGGGAAGTGTCCTTGCCTTCTGGCGTATTTTTAAAGGCCGCGTAAGCTATTGCCACTCCCCCATTATCGGCTATGTTTTCTCCCAAAGTCAATTTTCCGTTGATATGAAAAGTATCTACGGATAAATAACTGCTTTATTGCCTGACCATAAGGTTAGCCTTTTGTACAAAACGCGCTGAATCCACTGAGGACCACCAGTCACGCATGTTCCCGTTTTCGTCATATTGACGGCCCTCGTCGTCAAACCCATGGGTCATTTCGTGACCGATCACTACGCCGATGGCTCCATAGTTGAGGGCGTCATCTCCGTTGACGAAGAAGAATGGAGGTTGAAGTATACCTGCCGGAAAGGTAATATCATTGGCGTTGGGGTTATAATAGGCATCCACTGTAGCGGGAGTTGCAAACCATTCAGCACGGTCTACCGGTTGCCCAACCTTAGCTGCCTGACGCTTATATTCATATTGGACGCAACTGCGGACATTCCCTACCGCGTCTGTTTTATCAATATGCACACCGGCATAATCTTTCCACTTATCTGGATACCCTACTTTTTTGCTGATGGCATGGAGCTTGACCAGGGCTTTCCTTTTGGTGGAGTCACTCATCCAGTCCAATTGTTGAATGCGTTCCGCCTAAGTAGCCTGCATATTGTCCACCAATTGCTGGATCCGCATTTTGGCTTGCGGAGGAAAGTAGTTGTTGACATACATCTGCCCCAGGTCGTCTCCCAGGTACCTATCGACCAGGGTGGTTGCCCGTTTCCACCTTGGCCTTTGTTGCTTTAGACCAGTGATCGCCTGGGTAAAAACAAAGGACGCATCTACCACCTCATGATCTAAAACGGAAGCATAATTATAGAACACGTGAAGGATCAGGTAACTTTTCCAGGCCCCCAGAGGCACCGATGTCAATGCTTTAGCCATGCCGGTAAAGAACGCCGGCTGTCCTATCAACACAGAGTCCGTTTTTATGCATAGTTTGCCTAAAAAATCGGTCCAATCCATACCAGGGGTCAGGGCATTACACTGACCCACACTTAATTTATGATAGTTGGTTATAGGGTCCCTCAGTGCAACCGGATCACGGGAAACCTTGGCTAATGCCGTTTCTGCGTCCAATACCTGGGCCGCTTTCTGGCTGGCCTCCGTGGGCGTTGCACCAGTGATGGAGAAGATTTTGGCGATATAGGTAAGATAAGCATCCCTTACCTTTTTAATGGAGGAGTCTTGTTTAAAGTAATAATCTTTGGTGGGAAGTCCCATACCTCCCTGGTTGAACTGGACCATGTTCTTCAGAGAGTTCTTGTCATCGGGTCCCACACTCATATCAAACAATACATTTATTCCTTCGGTATTTTCCCTGGCCACTTCATCAAGTAAGCCAGGAACATCTTTTATTGCATTGATATGATCCATATCCTCCTTCAATGAGCTCAGCCCTTTTGATTCTATCATAGTTGAATCCATGATACTACTATATAAGTCGGCTACCCTTTGGCCCGCTGTGTTTTTTCCCAGGTCCTTTGCGTTGGTAAGGGAGTCTAGAATAGTCCTTAAATTATTTAATGCCTGATCACGAATGGTCATGAAGGCACCCCAAGCGAACTGGGATGGAGGTATTTCTGTTTTTTTGATCCAGGACTGGTTGGCGTAATTGAAAAAGTCATCCTGGGGACGGACGGTTGAATCCGTTCCACTCTGGTCAATTAAACCCGTGACGGGAACCTCTCCCTTCTGATTACAACCAACCAGGAATATTACAGTGAGGATCGGTGCGATCCAACAGTAGTGGGGATAAGGTTTCATTTTACTGGTTTTGGGGTAGCACAACGCCAGGACAAAAGTAGTAAACCTGATTACCTAATCAACCGTAGAAATACCTAAAGTAAACGACTGTGGCTAGTGCACACCATATTTTTGGTCTATGCCTGGATACAGGGACAGCACACTCGTCTCTTTACCTGTCCTGTCAAAGAAGGTCCCCAAAGGCTCCCAGAAAAAGGCGCCCAGGGCTTCCTTTCCGGGGGCTGTGAAGGCCGTTTGATTTACTTCAGCGATTTTTTGGGCGTATTCTGCTACCACCACATACTTATGATATCGCCGGCTCAGATCCTCCATGTTGGCGGCTAAATCGGCTATGGTTCCATGCCAGGTCGGATAATAAGAAAGGCCTATGACGTCATAGGGAACCTTGCGTGTATTCATATTGTCCAGGAACCAACGGGCTTCTGCATTTTGTCCGCCCAAGGCCAGGTGCAGCATGATGGGGGTTTGGGGACTAACCGCTTTTACGCCTTTGATGCCTTCATACAGCAATTGGGCCAAGCTATCGAGGTTGTTCACCGCACCGTCCGGCCACAAAATACCATGGTTGATCTCATTGCCCACTTGCACCATATCTGGTGTAGTGCCCTGATCCTTTAGTGCTTGCATCACGCGTTGTGTATAGGCATAAACTGAATCTTTCAACGTGGGAAAACCCAAAGCCGCCCAGGCAGCCGGTTTATTTTGTTGCTGGGGATCCGCCCAATAATCACTGTAGTGTATGTCCAGCAAAAATTTCATCCCCGCTTGTCTGATCCTGAGCGCCATGGCTTTGGTATGTTCCAGGTCACAAAAACCTTTACCCGGCGCATAGCCCTTTTCGGTTTCCGGGTGATCGAATACCCTTAGACGTATGTAATTGAATCCATGTTTTTTCAACTCCTGGAATACGTCCACCGGATTGCCCAGACTATCTGTAAAATGGATGCCCCTGGCTTCCATTTGGGGCAGGAAGGAAATATCCGCACCAATGATGCGGTCTTTGATGATGGATTTGCCGGCAATAGGTGCATCTTTGGTAACGGGATGCGCAATGCCAGGATAAACGGTGTGGATTTCCGCATTGGCCCTTATGAGACTATCGCCACTTACAGTCATCCGCACTATGCTACGGGTGGCTCCTGATTTTAGGTAAAAACGCAGGTTTCCATCCACCATTGCCAGTGTCGTATCCTGTGCACCATATACAGAGCCGTCCCCACTTATCTGAATCCTCAGCATGTTGGACGCACTCATCATATCCTGATCCTTGGTATCTGTTAAATGAACCGCAATCAAGGCACTGTCTTTCCCTCCCGCTAACAGGGTCGTCTTGTAAGGGGTGATCACAATTTGAGGTTGGGTCCTGGGCCTTCTTTGAGCCCTCATGCTTTGGGTGGGCAGCACGGATGCAGCTATCAGGGCCAGGGCCCCCACACGGCAAATCCAATCGTTCCTTTTCATGAAAGTAAGGTACGTCGATTCCCGCCTTCTGGCTTGGCTCAATCGTACACGATTTATGTCGGATCGTACCAACGGCACGCGGCCGGGCCGGGCGGATAAAAAAATCCGAGGGCAGACGCCCCCGGATAGGATTTGTTTGATTTCGGAATACTTAAACTAAATATATCGGTTGATGATATTTTCCAGATATTCCTGTCTGCCACTGATAATGGCGGGTTCTCCCTGCGCCAGGGCATAGGACCTCAGGTCGGCCAAGCCTAACTTACCCTCTTCAAAGGCTTTTCCTTCTCCACTATTGAAAGAGGCATAGCGATTGGTCCTTAAAGCCTTATATTCTGATTCCCGGAGGATACGGTCAGCCGTGAGTAAAGCCCTGGCAAAGGTGTCTGCACCCCCGATATGGGCGTGAAACAGGTCTTCGGGGTCGGTAGAGTTGCGCCTGATTTTAGCGTCGAAGTTGATGCCACCGCCTGCAAAGCCCCCGGCTTCCAGAATGATGAGCATAGCCTCGGTCAGTTCGTTGATATTATTAGGGAACTGGTCTGTATCCCAGCCGTTTTGATAGTCTCCCCTATTGGCGTCCATAGATCCCAATAGTCCTGCATCAGCGGCCACCTGTAGCTCATGCTGGAAGGTATGGCCGGCCAGGGTGGCGTGGTTGACTTCCAGGTTCAGTTTAAAATCCCCCAACAGGTCGTACTGCCTCAAAAATCCAATGACCGTGGCGGCATCATAGTCGTACTGATGCTTAGTGGGTTCGCAAGGTTTGGGTTCAATAAAAAAGGTACCCTTAAAGCCCTGGGCCCGGGCATAATCTTTGGCCACATGCAGGAAGCGGGCCAGGTGCTCCTGCTCTCTTTTCATATGGGTATTGAGCAGGCTCATATAACCTTCCCTGCCCCCCCAGAATACATAGTTTTCCCCGCCCAGGGCGATGGTGGCGTCCAAGGCAGCCTTTACCTGGGCACCGGCGTGGGCCAAC
The DNA here is from genome assembly GCA_903970475.1 of Beijerinckiaceae bacterium. Lineage (GTDB taxonomy): Bacteria > Bacteroidota > Bacteroidia > Chitinophagales > Chitinophagaceae > Dinghuibacter. Next base: position 4,535 of record CAJCIQ010000178.1, on the reverse strand, counting down.
ACATGAAAATCAGGGTTGGTAGCCGCTCCATTCATATAACGTTTATGCGAAAACAGGTTGGCCGTACCCCAGAGGAGCTTTACGCCACTTGCAGCTTGTCGCTCTTTGGCATAATCCACCAGCGCTTGTAAACGTTTATCGTTTTCGGCTATGTCATTGCTATAATCGACAACATCCACGTCGTGGAAGCAGTAGTATGGGAAATTCAACTTGGTGATAAACTCAAAGGCGGCATCCATTTTTGCTTTAGCCCTTTGAACTGGATCGCTGGGTGCATCCCAGGGAAAAACATGGGTAGGGCCTCCGAAGGGATCTGATCCGTTCCCTACAAAGGAATGCCAGTAAGCAACGGCGAACCGGAGATATTCCTTCATTGTTTTTCCCCCCACTACCTTAGACGCATCGTAATAACGATAAGCCAGGGGATTCTTCGTATCAGGGCCTTCATATTTGATCTGCCCTATGCCCTTGAAATATTCTTTATCACCGAGAAGTACGTTTGCCATAAAGTCTTGTTTAAATTATTTTATCAATGTTTTTTTCAAATATTTTTTTTCAAAGCAATTTTTTCCAGCGTTGATAGGCTTCTTCGTAAACGGCGGCAGCGGTTGCGGTCGCTTTGGTCTCGGCGGTTGCGGACCGTCCCGCGCCAGGCGCCAGGTGAGCCACTGCTTCAATCCCGGCGAACGCTTCCTCTTCTGATGCAAAGGCTTTCACGCCGATTCCCGCGCCCATGGCCGCTCCCACACTTCCATCATTTTGATAGAGATCCAGCGGCACGCCCGTTACCTGCACAAATGCATCGGTGAACACTTCGCTCAAAAACAGATTGGCTTTACCAGCCCGTATAGTCTTGGGATGCATGCCGTTTTCCCGCAGTATATCTAATCCATAACGGAAGGCAAAAGCAATACCTTCCTGTGCTGCACGAAACAGGTGGGCACTCGTATGTAGGTTCAGGTCCAGCCCGTGGATTTGCGCGCCAGGTATGCGGTTACCCAACATGCGTTCCGCCCCATTGCCAAAGGGTAACATGCTTATCCCCTGACTGCCCACTGGTATGGTGGCTGCTTCCCGGTTGATGTCGGGATAGGAAAGTCCTTTTCCAAACTGGTCCCGGACCCAACGGTTCAGGATACCCGTACCATTGATACATAACAGTACACCCAACCTTTTGGCATCAGAAGTATAATTGACGTGGGCAAAGGTATTTACCCTGGAAGCTGGGTCATAGGTCAAGGTATCCGTTACGCCATATATCACGCCGGAGGTTCCTGCGGTGGCAGCCACTTCTCCAGGTTTTAGCACATTCAGGGAAAGGGCATTATTGGGCTGGTCCCCTGCTTTGTAGGTAACTGGAATACCAGGTTTCAATTGCAGTTCTGAGGCTTTCCTGTCAGTGAGGCGCCCGTGGTCTGAGAAAACGGGTTTTATTTCAGGGATCAAGGTCCGATCAAACCCAAAGTAATGGATTACATCCTCACTCAGGCGGTCTTCTGCAAAATCCCAGAATATGCCTTCGGATAAGGCAGAAATGCTGGTGGTGGCTTCGCCCGTCAGTTTAAGTGCTATATAGTCGCCGGGGAGCATGGTCTTATGGATACGGTCGTATATCTCCGGCTCATGCTGCTTGACCCAACCCAGTTTGGAAGCCGTAAAATTGCCTGGGCTGTTGAGTAAATGGGATAATGCCTTTTGGCGGCCAATGGCGTTGAGCGCTTTTTCACCTGTTTCCACGGCGCGGCTGTCACACCATATAATGGCGTTACGAAGGACCTTATCCGCTTTATCTACCACGACGAGTCCATGCATCTGATAAGCAATACCAATGGCGCCTATATCCTTGGGATCATAGGCTCCTGAAGCGTGGGCTTTGAGAATAGCCCCTTTAACATGGTCCCACCAACCCTCTGGGGATTGTTCGGCCCAACCGGGGGCAGCAGCAATAATGGGCACCTCCGAATCCGGATAAGAAGCTGTGGCCACGCATTGGCGGGTGGCAGCGTCTACCACTGCTACTTTAATAGAAGAAGTTCCTACATCAATTCCAAGTAAGAGCATACAATCGTTTCGTTCAATGTTAAACGTTGGAGCCGGGCCGGCCGCACCGGTGCGGCCTATGTTGGCGGCCTCATGCCAACGTTGGCATGAAGATAGGGGAATTTTATGTACATTGTGTCTACACGAACGCGCAAATTGAAAAAAGTCACCATACAGGATATAGCAGAGCGCCTGAACATTTCCTTTTCTACGGTAGCCCGGGCCCTCAACGATCACCCTGCCATCAGTTCAGCCACCAAAAAGAAGGTCCGGGATACGGCCCAAAAACTGCATTACCAACCCAACAAGCTGGCGTCTTCCCTTCGTTCGGGGAAAACCCATGTAGTCGGCGTAATGATTCCCAACCTTCAGGTTAGTTTTTTCTCCTCCGTTGTACACGGCATAGAAAAAGTGTTGAATGCGCACAATTACAACCTCTTGTTGTTCCAATCCAACGAGTCCCTGCATCAGGAAATCAAAGGCATAGACACCTTCATGGCTTCCCGGGTAGATGGAATCATCGCCAGTATCACCAAAGAGACAAGTCACTTCGAGCACTACCTCAAGGTCAGTAAAAGAAATGTCCCCTTGGTCCTGTTTGATCGTACCCTGGAAGGATTGGATACCCCCTCGGTACGTATCGATGATTATAAAGGCGGATACTTGGCAACAGCGCACCTGATCAGGCAGGGTTATACCCGGATTGCTCATATTACTGCCGAACAAGACCTCACCATTGTCACCGAAAGGTTGAGGGGATATAAAGACGCCTTACAGGCGCATCAAATCGCCGTTAGCGAAAAGTTGATTCTACGCGGTCCTTTCTCTGCTGAGTTTGGAAAACAAAGCATTGCCTCCCTGCTCGATCAGGGAATACCCTTTGATGGGGTCTTTGCATTGGAAGACTTCACTGCCTTGGGCGCCATTCAGGAACTCCAGGACAGGGGTATCAAGGTTCCCGATCAGGTGGGGGTGATAGGATTTGCCAATGAATCCTTCGGAACCCTGGTCAACCCTACCCTATCTACCATTGACCAGCAAACCATACGCATGGGAGAAATTGCGGCGGAACTGTTCCTTGACCAGGAAGGCCACTCAAAAAGGGAGAGCATTATGCTCGATCCCATTCTGATTGTACGAGGATCGAGCCTAAAGATTAAATTATAGTACTATTTAGCAAAAGTTACAGTGGAGCAATTAAAGCCTGTAATTACTAATATATTTGACACCTAAGATCTTAACTATTTCATTACTTTCGTATTCTCAAAAGCGATAAGGGATCTTAGTTTTAGGAGTTAAGTCTAAGTGTATCATAACATTTCTTACTATCTCAAGTAAGGTCAATTTTTCAGATTATTTTCTGAAAAAAATGATAAAACCAATGTGATGATTTAGCCTAAATTCAATATGCCAGGCAAACACCCCTAATATCAAAAAAATGATAACAGAAGATAAAGTCAAACTATTATTATCTGATATGGAAAGTGATTGGATAGAAAGAACAATCTCTACCAGGGAGGATAAATTAGGGCCGGCAATTTGTGCGTATTCAAATGATTTTCCAAATCACAAACATTCCGGATATATTTTATTGGGAGTAAAAGATGATGGGCTCCTTGCGGGATTGAGTTGGAATGATGAACAGCTTCAGGCAATTGGCAACATTAAAAGTAATGGGAAAGTCCTTCCACAACCTTCAATCATCGTAAGTCAAGTTTTTAAATTTCCTGAAGGTGAGGTAGTTGTCATTGAAGTTAAACCTTCGACATATCCGCCAGTAAGATTTGATGGCCGCTGTTGGATAAGAGTAGGCCCTAGACGCGATAGAGCATCACTTGAAGAAGAAAGAATCTTAATCGAAAGAAGAATCGCAAAAACCTTTGACCTAGGTCCCACTCTTGGTTCAAACCTTGATGATATAAGCATTGAGCTATTCAAGATAAATTATCTTCCTCAAGCCATTGACAAAAATACCCTCCTAGAAAATGGCCGTACAATAGAACAGCAGTTAGCATCGTTACGTTTTTATGATCTTAGAACTAATTGCCCAACCAATGCTGGAATTCTTTTATTCGGAATAAATTCAGAATTCTATAATGGTCCCCGAAAAAAGGTCCGGTAATTAAGATAGAATTTTTCATCTTAAATTGCCAAAGGATGACCAAAAAGAGCAGACGAAAATTTACCGGGGACTTCAAAGCCAAAGTAGTATTAGAGGCCCTAAAGGAGCGCAGCACGATCGAGGATCTAGCGAAGAAGTATGAATTGCATCCCACGCAAATAAACACGTGGAAACGGGAGGCAGCGGCCAAACTGGCAGGTGCCTTTGACTCCGATGGTGTAGGAAGCAATAACGAGCACCAGGAGGAGCAGATGGAGAAGCTATATGCCCAAATCGGCCAGTTGAAGGTGGAGAACGATTTTTTGAAAAAAAAGTTAAGGTAAAGCCTTTGTCAGTGCGGAGAGAAATGATTGAACTGTCAAATCCCCAAATA
>CAJCIQ010000177.1 GCA_903970475.1 Beijerinckiaceae bacterium | reverse complement strand
TGGCCGCCATGGATCAAGGCCGTGGCATAGTTGTTGGTGCTGTCAACAGTTGACAATTCGACAAACTTAAAACCGATCAGAATCGTTATTTTTGGCAAAGTAAACCAAAGTTCTCCTGATAGAAATGATGGTTCTGGAATAAAAAACTCAAAATAGACTACATTTGGCAGCGTTATCTATATTGTCTTCTCGCCCTAAAAGCAACAGTACAAGGCTAACCAGGAGCAGTAAGATCTTCAAAACCATCATTCAATCCATCCAACAGAAAAAAGGGGAGCAAATTGTCAGCCTGGACTTGAGGAAAATACCCGAAGCGGTAGCAGATTTTTTTATCATATGCCAGGCTAGCAGTCATGTCCAGGTAAAGGCGATTGCCGATTTTATATCTGAGGAGGTTAAGCAGAATTGCAATGAAGCGCCCTACCATCACGAAGGTGGGCAGGCAATGCAGTGGGTTTTAATAGATTACGTAAATGTGGTCGTCCATATATTTTTACCGGAAGCCCGAAAATTCTATAAGTTAGAGGAAATGTGGAGCGACGCTCCTCAAATAGAGCATATCGGGTAATATTAATGAACTTTAAAAACTTCTGATTCCAATCTAATATGGCACAAGACGAATTAAAAAAAGAGAGAAGGATCAACGTGGGAGATAATCTGACGGGGAAAGGGGATAATCGGGATTCAAGAAAAGGCCCCCGGTTTAATATATATTGGGTTTATGGATTGATTGCGGCTGTTATCATTGGATTTCAGCTTTACAGGCAACAAAACCAGGAAGCGCTGCTGATATCCAGGGAACACTTTGTAGACAGCATGCTGACCCAGGGAGACGTAGAACGTTACCTGGTTGTTCCGAATAAGGACCTGGTAAGGGTTTATATCAGGCAATCCGCTTTAAATAAGCCTTATTATCAGAACCTGTTCAAGGCAAATAATTTTAACACCACTACCAATAATGTCGAGAAGGGCCCTCAATTTATGTTTAGGGTTGTAGATGCAAAATCCTTCGACACCTGGATGCAGGATTGGCTAAAAGCGCATCCGCTCATAGACAAGCCCCAATCGGACGCCAGCAATGAGGAAAGCTTCTTTGGGCCTTTGGTCCAACTGCTCTTGCCTATATTGCTGTTTATAGGGCTTTGGATCCTGTTCATGCGAAAGATGGGCGGCCCCGCTGGAGGCGGAGGCCCTGGGGGTATATTTAATATAGGTAAATCAAAGGCAACCCTTTTTGACAAAGGCGCCAAAGTGAATATCACTTTCAGCGATGTTGCAGGATTGGATGAGGCGAAGGTGGAAGTGATGGAAATAGTTGACTTCCTGAAAAATCCCAAAAAGTATACGTCCCTGGGTGGTAAGATACCCAAAGGAGCCCTCCTGGTAGGACCTCCAGGTACGGGTAAGACCTTGCTGGCAAAGGCCATGGCCGGAGAAGCCCAGGTGCCTTTCTTTTCCATGTCTGGTTCCGATTTTGTGGAATTATTCGTGGGTGTGGGTGCCAGCCGTGTAAGGGACCTCTTTAAACAAGCCAGGGAAAAAGCGCCCTGTATCATATTCATAGACGAAATCGATGCTATTGGTAGGGCCAGGGGCAGAAATGCCATCATGAGCAATGATGAAAGGGAAAACACCCTGAACCAGTTGCTGGTGGAAATGGATGGATTCGGTACGGATAGCGGTATCATTATCCTGGCAGCCACCAACCGTCCTGACGTTCTGGACACCGCGCTGTTGCGCCCCGGTCGTTTCGACAGGCAGATCACCATCGATCGCCCTGATGTAAAAGGTAGGGAAGCCATCTTCAGCGTTCACTTGAAGCCCATTAAAAAGAGTTCCAGGCTGGATATAAGGAAACTGGCAGAACAGACCCCCGGATTTGCCGGAGCTGATATTGCCAACGTGTGTAATGAAGCGGCATTGATTGCAGCAAGGAAAGGAAAAACAGAGGTAGAAATGGAGGACTTCCAGGACGCCATTGATAGGGTGATCGGAGGTCTGGAAAAGAAAAACAAGATCATTTCTCCGGAAGAAAAGGAAATCATCGCCTACCACGAAGCCGGACACGCCATTTGCGGCTGGTACCTGGAGCATGCCTATCCTTTGCTGAAGGTGACCATTGTACCAAGAGGTACGGCGGCTTTGGGTTACGCCCAATACACGCCCAAAGAGCAATATCTATACAATACCGATCAGTTGTTTGATCAAATGTGTATGACCTTGGGTGGAAGGGCTGCTGAAGAAATTTTCTTTGGAAAAATATCAACAGGAGCCAGCAATGACCTGCAACAGATCACCAAAATGGCCTACTCCATGGTGACCGTTTACGGGATGAACAGTAAGGTGGGCAACATCAGCTTCTACGATCCTGCACAAGAAGGGTACTTTACAAAACCTTACAGCGAGGATACCGGGAAGATGATTGATGAGGAAGTGCGTAAACTGATCGAGAAGGCATACGAATCCACACTGGGATTGTTGACCCAGAAGAAACCTCAGGTTGAAGCCCTGGCAAAAGAGCTCCTTAAAAGAGAAGTATTGTTCCAGAGTGATGTGGAATTGCTGATTGGAAAACGTCCTTATGAGGAGAAAAAAATTGCCGAGGTGATTGATCATCCTTCGGAAAGAAGTAATACGCCGCTTGAGGCTGGTACCCCTATTGCTCAGGATACTACGCCGATTTCTCCTGCCGGTCACAATGGTATTCCGGATGAAAGTGTAGCCCAAAAATGAAATTAACCTCACCTAAAGAAAATATTCTCAAAAAGATCAGACAGGCACTGAGTAACCCAGTGCCTGTCCCTTTTCCTAATAGTGAAGGAACGCATTCCATCTACCAGCCTTACGGCGAAGAGCTGGAAGTAAAATTTGGCGAGGAGTTCTCTGCGTTGCAAGGAAAGTTCATGTTTTGTGCGGACAGGGGAGAATTGCTTGGGGGCTTAGGTGCGCTGGTGCATGCCAGGCAATGGCAGAAGGATAAAGTGTATTGTAAGGATAAGGCCATCAGGGACATGCTGTCCCCTATGGGCCTGACGTATACAGATAATCTGGCAGAAAGCGCTGCTGGTATTACGGATTGTGAGTTTTTGGTGGCCAGGACTGGTTCCATACTCATGAGCAGTGCCCAACCCAGTGGCCGTACTACCAGTATATACGCCCCTGTACACCTTTGTATTGCTTATACAGACCAACTGGTGTACGACATTAAAGATGCGCTTCAGAAAATAAAAGAGAAATATCCGGAACAAATTCCCTCCCTGATAACCCTGGCCTCTGGCCCAAGCCGTACGGCAGATATTGAAAAAACACTGGTGGTTGGGATTCATGGTCCCAGGGAAGTGTTCGTATTTTTGGTTGATCGATGAGCAAAATTTACTTCATTTCTGATTTTCATTTGGGTGCACCCGATCCCGTTTCCAGCCTGGAACGAGAAAAAAGGATCTGCCGCTTTCTCGACGAAATAACCCCCGACATAGAGCAATTGTTCCTATTGGGAGACATGTTTGACTTCTGGTATGAGTACACCGACGTTGTTCCAAAAGGATATACGCGTATCCTGGGTAAGCTGGCCGAACTATCGGATAAGGGCATTCCCATTCACTTCTTCGTAGGTAACCATGATATGTGGATGAAGGGATATTTTGAAAAAGAACTGAATATCCCAGTCTACCACGAACCCAAAGCCTTTGAGTTAAAAGGGAAGAAATTCCTGATAGGCCATGGGGATGGATTGGGCCCTGGTGATCATGGTTATAAATTCATCAAAAAGATATTCCGCAATCCTATATGTCAGCTTCTGTTTGGTACCCTTCATCCTTGGGTGGGTATCGGACTGGCAAATTACTTTAGTAGGAAAAGCCGGGAATCAACAGGCCAAACGAAGTTGAGTGAAAAGGACTGGTTAGGTGAAGACAACGAATGGCTGCTCATCTACTGTAAGGAAGTCCTGGAAAAGGTGTACTATGATTACTTTGTTTTCGGGCATCGGCACCTGCCCATAGACTTTGAAATATTGCCCCATAGCAGGTATATCAATACCGGTGATTGGATCAATTACAACAGTTATGCGGTCTTTGACGGGGTTACCATGAGTTTGCAATATTACCCCTCATGAGGCGGATATTATTATATATAGTCCTCGTCTTCGTCGGCACGCTTGCCGGTGTTTCCTTTGGCTCGTTTCGCGCCTCGGCTCAGGCTTCTGGTTCTTCCAGTCCCGGCACTACTGGTTCTTCCAGCTCCGGATCTTCTGGTTCTTCCAGTCCCGGCACTACCGGTCAGCCCCCAGGAGCTGGTGTCCCTTCTTTGAAGCTGATCCGGGAAATACCCCTGGCTGCCACCGACTTTTCGGTGGACAACCTGGGTAATTTGTACGTGATCACGCCGGATAACCAGCTCAAGAAATTTTCTTCCTCTGGAGATTCTGTAGGGGCCTTTAATGAGGTGCGTCGGTTCGGCACTTTATCTGAAATAGACGTGAGTAACCCTTTGAAGGTGTTGTTATTCTATAAAGACTTCATGACGGTGTTGGCTTTGGATAACCAGTTGGGCAGGATCTTTAAAATTGACCTTCGTCAGGCCCAAATCATACAAGCGTCAACGATTGCCCTTTCCTACGATAATAATTTTTGGGTTTATGATGAACAAAACGCTCAATTGAAGAAGATTGGGGATCAGGGACAGTCAGTTATGACCTCTAATGATTTCAGGCAATTGTTTGGGGAAGCGGTCATGCCCACAGAAATTGTTGATCAGGATGGTATGGTTTACCTCAATGACCCGGATAACGGCATATATATGTTCGATTATTACGGGGGCTTTAAGGTTAAGCTCTCTTTCAAGGGGGTAAGTGGTCTGAGGGTTTTCAATAAGAATATCTTTGGTATCCTGGGCAATGAGCTGTTTTCTTACAGGCCCGGCACCTTACAGGAGCTGCATCTCAAGCTCCCTTTCTCCGTAAAGGATGCGGATAGGATTCAGATCGTCTTCAACGGTTTATACGTGTTGAGTGGGGGAAAGCTGTCGTACTATGAGTTAAAGTAAGTGCTTCTCGCACTTGCGCGTTCCTTTTAGGAGGGCCCAGGCTCTCCGTTTACAGTCTTGCCTTTAACTCCAGTAGGAACGCCTTGATCTTTTCCATGGAGCGTATCATTTCCAATTTGGCATTTCCGTCTTTATTGTGCGCTTTCAGGTATTCTTTTGCTCCTTCAATGGTGAGTTTTTTCTGCCTGAGCAGGAAGTGGATGAGCTGGATGATCTTAATGTCCATGGGAGAAAAGGAGCGATCTCCCTTCTTGTTTTTCCTGGGCCTTATTTCGGTGAACTCGGTTTCCCAGAAACGGATCAAGGATGTATTGACCTTGAACATGGCCGCTACTTCTCCTATAGAATAATACTGCTTTTGAAATAGAATATCATCATCAGGTATTTCAACCAGATCCACGGATGCGGCCAATTCTTTCATGGACTTCCGTCCCCTGCCCCCCTTTTGGATTTTTATCTTTTTGGGGCTAGAGGAGGTGCGTCCGGAACCTTCTTCGGGCCATAAACTGGATTTGGAAGCCCTTTCATGCGCTTCCACTTCTTCTGGCCAAAGCTGTGTTTCTGCGCCAGGCGCCGGAGGTAAGGTTTTAGGGGCTTTCACCTTAGGGGTCTTTGCTTTGGAAGCTATAATTATTTCTTCCTGTATGATCGACGGTTGTGGGATATCGGCGGTTGCATGTGGGATTTCCAAAGGAAGGTCCTCGGCTTCGATGGCGAGCACTTCGGCTTCGATGACGGGCACCTCGGCTTCGATGGTAGGTTCTGTGGCTGGGGACTCCTCAACCGGTGTTTCGGTCTCTGGGAAATCTTCGGTCAGCTCTTCCAGCGCTGGTGCTTCTTCCGGGATGGAAGTTTCGGAGGGCGTTATGTCCGCCACTACAGGCGTTGCAAAATCGGAATCCGCCACTACAGGCGCTGCCTGCGGTGCAGGTTCCTCTATTTCTTCTTCATAATATATAGAGGCGCGGGCTTGGGCCAATGAGATTCTGGGAATGTTGGTAGGCTCGGGTTGGGGGGGAGCCGCCGGAGGAGCCAGGGGCGCTGTTGAGGTAGCAGGGGGCTCAGGTTCATCGGAAGCTTGTGCTTCAGGGGACGAGTGCGCTCTGCGTGAGGAGAGCTCATCGGAGTGCGAGTACTCATCGGGAAACACTTGTGCTTCAGGGGAAGCCTGCACCCCAGGGTGCGAGTACTCATCGGGAAACATCTGCTCTTCAGAGGATCTAGCCCATTCCGCATCTAATTCTGCTTGGACTAAGGGGGGCACATCCGGATCTTTTCGGGTCCGGTGAACTTGTTTAATATCTTCATCCTTAGGCCTTTCTGGAAGCTCTTCGTCCCCAAAAGGAAAGGAGATTTGTTGGAGTGCCATGTGAATTAGTCGAAGCTTTGGTTGCTGGCCTTGGATAATTTCAAAATCCGGTCAAACTGATCTGGTGAAAGGTCATTATAAAAGAAATAGATAGGGTCTACAGCTGTTCCATTCTTATGCACCTCATAGTGACAGTGGGGCCCTGTAGATTTTCCAGTGGTTCCCACATATCCTATCACCTCACCTCTTTTAACCACCTGTCCTACATGGACTTTCACTTTGAACATATGCCCATATAATGTTTCATATCCATAACCGTGGTTGATGACCACATGATTTCCATATCCTCCGTCCGTAAAGCCCGCCACGACCACTGTTCCATTCGCGGTAGCATAGATCGGTGTTCCCTGGGGCGCCGTGAAGTCTAATCCTGCGTGGAACTTTGGCGTTTTATAAATGGGATCGATCCTGGTACCGAATCCAGAAGCGATCCTGGTGAGGTCCTTGTTACTAACAGGTTGAATGGCGGGAGTTGCAGCCAATAGCTGCTGCTTATTCGCTATCATTTTGTCAATATCCGCATAGGACTTCGTTTCATAATTCATACGGTTTGCCAGCGCACCCATAGATTGAGCAATGGAACTGGCCATTTCATCTTCACTTAAGGTTTCCACCAGTTTCTGCTCTGCCTCAGATACGATTGCTTTTTCCCTTGCGCTGTCTGGTATGGGGCTGGCCTCAAAGATAGCCCGGTAAACCTGATTGTCCCTCTTTTCCAGTTCAGCCATCTGCCCCTGTAACTTCACCAGTTCCGAATTCAATTCTTCGTAATGTTCACGCACAGCCCTTACCTGGTCTTGGCTTTTCTTTTCATTAGGTGAGGGAAGGTATTGAAAAGCAATAGATACAATGATAAAAACGGTTACAAATACAGCCGATAGGAAGCCCAGAATCCTAAGCAGTTTAACTCTTAAGGGGGTTACCAGTTTTTCATACCGGAGGGTATTGGTATTATAGTAATACTTAATTTTCTTCATGATCGCTGACCGGGGATTGCCTTCCAATCAAAATCCGAGCCGAATTGAGTACCTTTGCCGCCTCATAATCAACTCGAACGAAGGCAAATATAAGGTTCACACTACAAAAGTCAATATAATTTGCGGTTATG
>CAJCIQ010000176.1 GCA_903970475.1 Beijerinckiaceae bacterium | reverse complement strand
GATGGTCAGAAGCTGGACTACGGCTCGCCCGACAAGGCCCTGGAATCCAGCTATGATTGCTGGGCCCTGGCGGAGTTATTCAGGGCAGCAAACAGGACCGACCTTGCCGATAGCTACGGCAGTAAGGCAGCTCAGTATAAGGACATTTGGATGAAGGAATTTGCCGATCTCAGCAAAAAAGACGTTGATCAGTTGGGCGCCAGAGGGATGTATCAGGGTACGGTTTGGCAGTACCGCTGGCTGGTCCCCTATGATATGAAAGGGTTGATTGAACTCGCCGGAGGAGACAGTACTTTCCGGGATCAATTGGATTATTTCTTCGCCCATGATCTCTACAATCACGCCAATGAACCAGATATAGAAGCAACTGGATTGTACAATGCAACCACCCAACCCTGGAAGTCCCAGAAGCTCACCCATGTGTATGCGGTGGATACGGTGGTTCAGTACTATATGGATGGGAATATGAAAGGGGTAGACCCCTTCATGGACGTGGCATTCAAGAATGATCCGAAAGCTTATATCCGCACCATGGACGATGATGCGGGCGCCATGTCCGGTTGGTTTGTATTTGCTTCGGTAGGCTTAATGCCGGCCTGTGTGGGCGAACCGATTTATTATTTGCATGTTCCTCTTTTTGCTCAGGTGACATTGGGGAAGCTGACTATTATAGTTAGTAATCCTTCGGATAAGCGCGTGTACTTGTCCAAGGTGGTTTTGAATGGAACCTCGCTGCACCGCAATTACCTGACCCAACAGGAGATCAACAAAGGCGGCCTACTTCAGATCACCTCCTCGGAGGAGCCCGTCAAGGACTTGGTTCGGGAGAAATGGGTCAGTAGCCTGGATGCTGGACATTAATACGACGGCCTGCCGGCCCGGGGCTTACAACTTAATAAAGTTTAGATTCCGTTGAATGCCCTTCCACTTACTTCTTTTTAAGGGAGAGTCTTTAAAGATTTTGCGAAAAGCATCTTCTGTAAGGACCTCCCATTCGTTGGTAGAGAAGTTGAGGATTTCCGGAAGGGGGGCGAATGCTTTTTCCTGGGTGGGCTTGCTGAATCTGTTCCAGGGACAAACGTCCTGGCAGGTATCACAACCGAACATCCAGCCTTCAAAGTCTCCTTTGACCTCTGAAGGAATGAGTAGGTCCTTGAGCTCTATGGTAAAGTAGGAAATACATTTACTTCCATCAACGACTTTACCGGGCAATATGGCCTGGGTGGGGCAGGCATCGATGCAACGGGTGCAGGTGCCGCAATAATCTTTGGCGATGGGGTCATCGTATTCCAGGTCCAGGTCCACGATCATCGTCGCAATGAAGAAGAAGGAGCCTGCCTTAGGGTGAATGAGGTTCCCGTTTTTCCCTATCCACCCCAACCCGCTTTTTTTCGCCCAGGCCCGCTCCAGGACGGGGGCGGAGTCTACAAATCCCCTTCCGTTCACCTCTCCTATGGTATCCCTGATCATTTGCTGGAACGTACGCAATTTGGCCCTGATCACCTCATGGTAGTCCTCTCCATAGGCGTACTTGGCAATTTTGGGGGCCTGGGGTTGTTGGGTTTCGGCGGGGAAATAATTCAACAACAAGGTTATCACCGACTTAGCTCCAGGAACCAGGCGGGTGGGGTCTATACGGAGGTCAAAATAGTTCTCCATATATCCCATGGACCCTTGAAATCCCTTGTTTAGCCATAGTTCCAGCCGACGGGCGTCCTCCTGTAGCTGGACGGCTTTTGCAATCCCGCAATAGTCAAAGCCCAGTTGTGCTGCAAAGGACCTGATCTGCCTGGTGTGGAGTGCTTTATCCATGATCTTGCCCAAAGGTAGAACAAACCCTATTTGGCAGGTCTGTTAAAATTGCAGGAATTGATTTATCTAACTGAATTTCAGTCAGTTTTATACAGATGGGTGTGCCATATTTGCATATATTTTGAATTGGAACCGGTTTTGTGGAGTAAACCGGGAGAATTTTAACACTATGAATCTGAATAATTTTACTGTGAAGGCCCAACAGGCGGTAGCGAATGCCCAGCAGATCGCTTTCAATCACCAAAATCCGTCTATTGAAACCGAACACCTATTAGAGGCTTTATTGGAGGAAGATGATTCCCCCATTGAATACCTTTTAAAGAAAAACAATGTCAACATCAATTATGTGGAGACCAAACTTTCCGATGCTTTGCAGAAATTACCTAAAGTATCCGGACAAGAACCTGCTCAGGCTTTGGGGCGGGACTTGAATGGCGCATTGCTGAAAACAGGTAATTACCTTAAAGAGTTCGGAGACGAGTTTGTGAGCAACGAACACCTGCTCCTGGCCTTGTTGGAAGGCAAGGATGCTACGGCCAATGTGCTCAAGGACGCCGGTTTGAATAAGAAGGATCTGGTGACCACCATTAAGGACCTGAGAAAGGGCAGTACGATATCTTCCCAGACCCAGGAAGCCGCCTTTAATGCATTACATAAATACGCAAAGAATCTCAATGAACTGGCCAGGGCCGGTAAATTGGATCCGGTTATAGGCAGGGACGAAGAAATCCGTCGCACCTTGCACATCCTTAGCCGCAGGACCAAAAACAATCCCATCCTTGTAGGGGAACCCGGGGTGGGTAAGACGGCTATAGCGGAAGGCATAGCCCACCGCATCATCAATGGGGACGTGCCCGAAAACCTGAAGTCCAAAACCATATTCGCTTTGGATATGGGTCAATTGATCGCAGGGGCTAAATACAAGGGTGAGTTCGAAGAACGCTTAAAAGGCGTTGTAAAGGAAGTCTCCGATTCTGAAGGAGAAGTCATCCTGTTTATTGACGAGATCCATACGCTGGTGGGCGCCGGAGGAGGAGAAGGGGCCATGGATGCCGCTAATATCCTCAAGCCGGCACTGGCCAGGGGTGAGTTAAGGGCCGTGGGTGCCACTACCCTCAATGAATATCAAAAATATTTTGAGAAGGATAAAGCCCTGGAACGTCGTTTCCAAAAGGTAATGATTGAAGAGCCCAGTATAGAGGATGCCATTTCCATCTTAAGGGGTATCAAAGACCGTTATGAAACGCACCACCATGTGCGCATCAAAGACGAGGCCATCATTGCGGCAGTGGAGCTGTCTTCCCGGTACATTACAGATCGTTTTTTGCCTGATAAGGCTATAGACCTCATAGACGAGAGTGCCGCCAAACTCAGGCTGGAAATGAACTCCATGCCTGAAGCACTGGATGAACTGGAGCGCCGTATTCGTCAGTTGGAAATTGAAAGGGAAGCCATACGCAGGGAAAAGGATGAATCCAAACTAAAAGAACTGAGCACAGAGATTGCCAACCTTTCCGTAGACAGGGATACCCTGAAAGCGAAGTGGACCCAGGAAAAGGAATTGGTGGAAAAAGTACAATCCATCAAGGCAGAGATAGAAACGCTGAAGTCGGAAGCTGAAAAGGCGGAACGGAACGGGGATTATGGGAAGGTGGCTGAGATCCGGTATGGGAAAGTAAAGGAACAGGAAAAACGTCTGGACGAATATACCCTTCAACTGGGAAATACAAACGAGAAACGCCTGCTCAAAGAAGAAGTAGACGCTGAAGATATAGCCGAAAGTGTAGCAAAAGCTACGGGCATTCCTTTGACCAAAATGCTTCAGGGGGAAAAAGAAAAACTCCTTCACCTGGAAGAGGAATTGCATAAACGAGTGGTTGGTCAGGATGAAGCCATACAGGCGGTGGCCGATGCCATCCGGCGCAGTAGGGCGGGGCTTAGTGATCCAAAGAAACCCATTGGCTCCTTTATCTTCCTGGGTACGACCGGGGTGGGTAAAACGGAATTGGCCAAGGCCTTGGCTGACTACTTGTTCGATGATGAGTCAATGATGACGCGTATCGACATGAGTGAATACCAGGAAAAACATTCCGTGAGCCGTATGGTGGGCGCACCTCCGGGATACGTTGGGTATGATGAAGGAGGGCAGTTGACCGAGGCCGTTAGGCGTAAACCCTATTCCGTTGTGTTGTTGGATGAAATTGAAAAAGCCCATCCGGACGTTTTCAATATCCTGCTTCAGGTGCTGGACGACGGCCGTCTGACGGATAATAAGGGAAGGGTGGTGAACTTCAAGAACACCATCATCATCATGACGTCCAACATGGGTAGCAATATTATCCAGGAACGTTTTGAGGATATCACCGAGGCCAATCATGACGAGGTGGTGGAATCGACCAAAGATGAGGTGATGAACCTGCTCAGGCAGACCATACGCCCCGAGTTCCTCAACAGGGTTGATGAAATTATCCTGTTTGAGCCATTGCTGAAAAAACAGATCAGGGGTATTGTCAGCATACAGTTGGATACCCTTAAGCGGCTGGTAGCTGAAAATGGCATTGAGCTAGACTTTACGCCCTATGCCATCGATTACCTGGCCGACAATGGATATGATATTCAGTTCGGCGCAAGACCGCTCAAACGCTTAATCCAAAAGCAGATCGTCAACCAGTTAAGCCGCAAAATTCTGGCAGGAGACATCGATAAGACGCATCCTGTTTTGGTGGACGTATTCGATGGGGTGGTGGTGTTCCGGAATGAAAAATAAGGATAGCTGACTATATAAATGTGCAAAGGGGCGCTTCAAATGAAGTGCCCCTTTGTATTATTGCCGGGCCCCAATCTGAGCGCCAACGGAACGGCCTTTGTGGTGACGTAGCCAGTCTCCTATGGAAAGTTGACCCGACCCCGCAATGGAAAAGAAGATCAGCAGCAATAACACGATGATGGAAAATCCGAACTCCCCTACCTGAACATGGAAGGCTAAGGAAGGGGCATTTACGAAGAAAACCGCACCGATCAACACCGGTATCTGAATGAGGGAAAAAAAACGGGTATATAGCCCGATCAGTATGAAAAATCCGCCTAATAAGTGTGCAAAGGGGATGTAGTAGGTAAGGAGATCTGATCCGGCCTTAAAATTGCTCCGGGCTATGATGTCTTCTAATTGGCGGCTATGACTGATGAACTCAATTCCCTTTATAATCAACATGATACCTAGGCCAATGCGGAGTAGGCCCAGGATTGCCGGAGGCATGGCGTCGATTTTAGCCCTCAATTGTTGGAATGCTGACATAAACAGGTGTTTTATATACTTACGCAAAAAAGGTACCTACTTGAAAGAATCCATTACTTTTGGGCCTAATTTCAAGCTTTATATTTTTCATGGTTAGAACTTTTGTGCAATCGTCCTCCCGTATGGCCAGGATTGGGGTAATGTTAGTGCTTTCCCCCTTGTTATTAACAGCCTGCAAAGGGAGTACTGCTTCCGACACTAAGACAACAAAGGCCCAGACGGCCTCCGACACTACCCGAAAACAGCCGGAACAAGCGTCTGACGCTCAAGTCTCTGCGCCTCCGACCGGCACGCCTTTGGCGCCCGTTGACACAGCGGCTTACAATGAGAAGTTGCTGTTTCTGGCCCATAATGATTCCTCTTCCCACTTCCTGATTCACCGGGATTACCCCCTTCCAGGTGCTATTTTGCCCTTCAAACGCATCATAGCCTATTATGGAAACCTGTATTCCAAGAATATGGGTGTGCTCGGCGAATATCCTCCGGCCATTATGTTGGCAAAACTGAAGGGAGAATGTAAGGCCTGGGCGGCAGCCGACCCGGCTACCCCCGTTCTGCCTGCGCTCCATTATATCTGTGTCACAGCCCAGGGTGCTCCTGGCAAGGATGGAAAATACAGGGCCAGAATGCCTTTCAAACAGATTGATTCTGTGCTACATATGGCCGCTTCTATCAATGCCATCGTATTTCTGGACGTGCAGGTAGGCTTTAGTAATGTAGAGGCAGAAATTCCGTTGCTGGAAAAATACCTGGAAATGCCCAATGTACACCTGGGTATTGATCCTGAGTTCTCCATGAAAACGGGCAAGAAACCTGGAACGGTGATCGGTACCATGGATGCATCGGACATCAACTTTGTATCGGAGTACCTGGCCAAATTGGTCAAGGCACATAATCTGCCGCCTAAAATCTTCATTGTTCACCGCTTTACCGAAAAGATGGTGACCAACTACAAACAAATTAAACTCAGGCCTGAAGTGCAAATGGTGATAAATATGGACGGTTGGGGCCCTGTTGTGCTGAAGACGGATTCCTACAAAGCCTATGTGGCCAACCAACCTGTACAGTTTACCGGATTTAAGCTGTTTTACAAAAACGATATCCGCAAAGCGGGCAGCAAAATGCTGACGCCAGCGCAGGTACTGGCGTTGAAACCCTCTCCGATTTACATTCAGTACCAATAAAGTTAAAAGTTGCAGGATCAGGAGATTAAAAAATATTTACAAAGGGCTGTCCATTGCGCTAATGAAGGCATGAATAGTGGTAAGGGAGGCCCTTTCGGTTGTGTGATTGTAAAGGACGGAGTGATCGTTGCAGAAGCCAGCAACCAGGTATTATCGGACATTGATCCTACGGCCCATGCCGAGATAACTGCCATACGGCTGGCTTGTAAGGCCCTGGGTAGCTTTCAACTGGATGGGTGTATCCTCTTTAGTTCTACTGAACCTTGTCCTATGTGCCTGGGCGCCATTTACTGGGCCAGGCCACGGAAGGTGTATTATGCCTGTACGCGTAAAGATGCGGCTGATGCGGGCTTTGATGACGATTTTATTTACAGGGAAATCAACTTGGCCCAGCCAGATCGGAGCATTCCTTTTGAACAGGTCAATCTACCGGAGGGTAGGGCCGTATTGGAGGCGTGGAAGGATAAAAGCAATAAGCAGGAATATTAACGTCCTGCGGGCCGGTCCGCTTTTAATGGTGCACGGAAAAGTGGGCAAAGAAATAATAGCCCAGCACACAAATCCCCAACAATAACACGATGGTTACCCATATCCAAAGTTGGTCCCCTATAGGCCTGCGCTTGGCGCGGCTTTTTTTAGGATGAAGGCTGTGTTCCAGATTCACATTGAGTTCTTTAACTATGGAACGCAGGTCTTCGGTTTGAGCAGCAGGATACAGACCTTCCAGTGCATCGGAAAGGAAGTCAGATTGGGCAATTTCTTCTTCCATTTGCTTGCGTTCTTCCGGGGTCAGTTTCCCATCCAGGAAGTCCAGCCATTTCTGGGGGTCGGTCCTGCCTAGGGGCAAACCTGAGTTGGAATTATTATTATTGAGTGCCTTGTCCATGTTATTTTCCCTTTATTGGGGAGGGATTTTTCCAGTTAAGAAGCGCTTAATGTTGCGTTTTCCATTTTGAATATTGCTTTTTACCTGAGCAGTACTGGACCTGGTTTTGCCCGCTATTTCCTGATAGCTCAGGTTTTCCAGATAAAATAAGGTCAGGCATTCTCTTTGGGCTGAATTAAGTTCAGCTATGGCCTGGGGTAGGAGGTCCAGATTTTTTTGCGTCCAGGACAATTCCGCGCCATATTCCAGCGGATCTTCCTCCAAACGGGCCTTTTCTGCGGCAACCTCCAAATTAATTTCCGGAAGTGTTAATTCGTAGATCAATCTCCTTTTCCTGCGTAAGCGAAAGTTGCAACTATTCAAGGCAACTGTATATAGCCAGCTCTTGAAATGCTCCACCTTGTGCCGGCCAAAATCAGCAACCACTTTCAGGCAAATTTGTTGCACCATGTCCTTTGCTTCTTCGGAGTCTTTCAAATACTTGCGGCATACCCCATAAATTAAGAGGGTATGCCTTTCCAACAAGATGCCCAGCCAAATGTTCTCATGGGACTGAGTATACTTGTCCAGCAGTTCCTGGTCGCTGATATGTGCGTATATAGAAGCGTCCACCTTTGCAGATCTAAATTAAACTTATTTATAAGATGCTCGAACTTGCGATTTTCCATAAATTGGACCAACATTTATTTTTATGGAGCCTGTTGCTGTTTGTGCTGTGCCGGTTTGTTCCCTAAGGGCTGAACCGGGTCACAGGTATGAGATTGTAACCCAAATGTTGTTTGGCGAAGGGTGTAGGGTTAGCGGCTCCGGCCCGGATGGATGGGTAAGGGTGACTTGTGCTTATGACGGTTATGAGGGCTGGTGTCCCAATGCCCAGCTTGAATATATAGGGCCCCAGGATACCCATGAAGTAGGCCTGACCAAGGGTTGGGTAAACACCCTCACCTTCGACGGAAGACCCATGCATATTCCCTTGGGTAGCAGCCTCCCAGGCTTACATGATGGGGTAGGCGTATGGGGCAAACACCAATTGCGCTATGCGGGAGAAGTATGGAATCCTTTGAAAAACCAGATGCAACCCCAGGGCCTCCTGGACATCGCTCATATGTACCTGAATACGCCTTATCTATGGGGAGGGAAATCGGTCTTTGGCATAGATTGCAGCGGTTTTAGCCAAAGTGTGTTTCGCTTTTTCCATGTACCATTATTGCGGGATGCGGCACAGCAGGCTACCCAGGGTGAAGGGATTGGGTTTTTGCAGGAGGCCAGGGCTGGAGATTTAGCCTTTTTTGATAATCCGGAAGGCAGGATTACCCATGTGGGCATTTTATTGGGTGACCAGGAGATCATTCATGCCTCCGGCAAGGTGCGCATAGATAAGATCGATAACCAGGGGATCATTAACGTGGATACAGGTAAGCGTACCCACCAGCTTAGGATCATAAAGCGGATGTGGTAGGCGGCGGACCGGGTTGGTACCATCGGCTAGGGATCAAGTCAGCCGAGCGCTGCCCCAATATATAGCGGCGAACCTGATGGGCTCGCCGCTGGATAAATAAGTTTTGCTGCTTTAAGCCTTTCCGTATGTCTCTTTATATAAGTCTATTGATTCTTTCAGGATTTCAAAGGCTTTGGTCTTGTCCTGGAACTCTTCCACCTTCACCGATTTGTTTTCCAAACGCTTGTATTCTTCGAAGAAGTGCCTCAATTCATTGAAAAAGTGACGGGGCATTTCATCCAAAGAGGTAATATAATTTACAGAAGGGTCATTATTGGCAACAGCAATCAGCTTATCGTCGGCGTCTCCTCCGTCAATCATTTGCATAACGCCCAATACACGGGCCTCTACCAGGGTAAGGGGCTGAATGGGTAGGGAGCAGATCACCAGAATATCCAGGGGATCCTTATCCTCGCCTAGGGTCTGGGGAATGAAACCATAGTTGGCGGGGTAATGGAAGGAAGAGTAGATCACCCTGTCCAACCTCAGAAGCCCCGTGGGTTTGTCCAGCTCATATTTAGCTCTGGAGCCTTGGGGAATTTCAATCAGGGCATTGACGATTTCAGGCGCGTTTTCCCCATAATGGGCCCCATGCCAGGGATGTAGTACTGTGAGCATATTGTTTCTAGTATTTTTAAGTTCTTGTGTACCGGATATTAACCAGCTTTCCCTCCCAGCATGCTGAAAAGGATAATACATAGAACAAGCAACGTTATGGCAACATATAAGTAATCCTTTTCCACCAGATAGCCTACTACGGAGAAGGCCACGCGGAAAATGGGGGTAGCAATCAAAACCAGGATACCCAACTGGATAATACCCCTTCCTCTACCTTCCCATACGCTATGGAAAATACCAGTGATGGTACGGAATTCTATGGGTTGACTATGAAAAGTTTTGTATTCAGGATATTGTCCTCCATGGCGGTAGAGGTAAATGATCCCCCCTATAATTACGATGGCGGTGGACAGCAGGACACCTCCCCTTAAGAGATTGCCTATAATAACTTGCATATCCTTATCCTGCCATTTGCTCATATATTCCCTTTTACGCCGTTATAGATCATTTCCAAAGCCAGGGACACCACTACAACTGTAAATACGGCCCTCAGCCAGTTGGACTTGGCCCCTGCCAGGACATGAGATCCCACATAGGCTCCGCCGAGCACGCCCAATACCACCGGCATGGAAATCCCCGGATCGATATAACCCCTGTAAAGGTAAATGCCGGCGCTGGCCGCCGCGGTGACGCCAATCATAAAATTACTGGTCGTCGTCGATACCTTAAAAGGAATGCGCATAATATTATCCAGGGCCAATACTTTAAGGGCTCCGGAACCAATACCCAGTAAACCACTCAGGATTCCGGCTACTGCCATCATGGAAAAACCGCCCCAGACCCTGTGTACACCATAGGGCTTCAATGCGTTCCCCTCAGGATAGGTACTATTGAGTTTGAGTTTAGTTGCCAGGACTGAGCCATTGACATCTGGGGTTTGACTCTTTTTGGTTAAGGTATTGATGGCGGAAGTTCCGATAAGGATGATTCCAAAAATAATGGCTATCAAATGAGTTGGTGCATATATAGCCAGAAAGGCACCCAATATGGCGCCGGAAGTAGTGGCTATTTCCAGGAACATACCCAGCCGGATATTGGAAAAGCCCTCTTTTACATAGGCTACCGCTGAACCGGAAGAGGTGGCTATCACTGCTACCAATGCAGAACCAATAGCATATCGTATGTCAACCCCGAATCCCAGGGTAAGCATGGGAATGATCACTACACCGCCCCCCAAACCTGTGAGGGAACCCAACAGCCCGGCTAAGAAAGCCCCGGCCAGGACGATGCTTGTGAAGACGACAATGGTCATGGGCCGCAAAAATACGGCTTTTGGTCAATGAGTGGAAGTAGAGTCTGCTCCTGTCTGGGTAAGTGTATCTGTAAAAGTATAGGCAAAGTCTACCCACCATTCTCCATGATTTTTTACCAGGCGAATATCCCGTTTCTGATTCTTGTAGGAGTTGGCAAAGCTGATAATGGTCGTGGAATCTGAGATTTTATTGACATCGTAGATCGTCAGGCTGGCTTTGCTGTAAGCGGATTTTTCTGCTTCCGGCAGGTCATTATACCATTGCTTATAGTTTTTGAACAACCTTTTATTCAGGGTATCCTTAAGGATATAACCGTCCGCCACTTTGTAGTCTGCTTTAAGGGTAGCATTCAGGAAATCTCTCCCTGCTTCTGTCGGATCGGACGGTTTCACATAAGGGGTGCTGCAACCCCACCAAACCAGGGCAAACAGCATTGGTACCAGGAAAAAGGATATACGTTTAAGCATGACCCAAATATAGGGGTTATAAGGCAAAGAAAAGCCCAGGCATTAAGGGGCCTGGGCTTCAAAATTCATGTTGGAATCCAATGTTGTTAACGATGGTGCTCCACTGCCCTGAGCTTTTCCAGCTCATGCTCTTTGTCGTAAGCCTTAATGATGGCTTTAACCAACTTATGACGTACAACGTCTTCTTCATCCAATTCAATATGGGCTATCCCATCAACGTTGCGTAAAATACGGATGGCTTTATCCAGACCGCTTTTCTGGTTTTTGGGTAAGTCCACCTGCGTAAGGTCGCCCGTAATAATGGCTTGCGCATTGGCCCCAATACGGGTCAAAAACATTTTGATCTGTAGGTCCGTGGCATTTTGGGCTTCATCCAGGATGATGAAGGCATTGTCCAGGGTCCTACCCCTCATGTAGGCCAGGGGCGCAATTTCTATGACACGGGTGCTCATATAATAGCCCAGCTTGTCGGCGGGTATCATATCATCCAGGGCGTCATACAAAGGCCTCAGGTAAGGGTCGATCTTCTCTTTTAGATCGCCAGGGAGAAAACCCAGGCTCTCTCCGGCTTCTACAGCGGGGCGGGTGAGGATGATTTTTTTCACCGTTTTGTTCTTAAGCGCCCTCACCGCTAAAGCCACTGCCGTATAGGTTTTCCCCGTACCGGCAGGTCCTATGGCAAACAGGATGTCATTATGGTCAGCGGCCTGAACCAGTCGTTTCTGGTTATGTGTGCGGGCCCGGACCGTTTTTCCATTGGGACCAAATACCAATATATCATTGGGATTCCGGTCTTTGAAATGGTCTATGGTTTCGGCATCATCACCACCCAGGATCTGTTCAAAATAGTTCTCGCTCAGGTGCCCGTTCCTTTCCAGGTATTGCACCAGCAGATCTATTTTTTCTTTGGCAGTTTCGATTTGTTCAGGAGACCCGCTGAGTTTGACTTGTGTCCCTCTGGAGAGGATTTTTAGCAGGGGAAATTTCTTTTTGAGTAAGTCCAGTTTGCCGTTATTAACGCCGAAGAACTCTATCGGGTTAATACTTTCAAGGTTAATGATCGTCTCAGTCAAGTGCTGTGGATTTAAGGTCACCAATTGGATACGGCCGTTATCCGCAAATATGCGTAGACTGCCCGTTTTCCTTTTCTAATCATCTATCCCTTTCCCTGGGAAAAAGACAGGCATTTTCCGTAGAAACGGAAGTTTATCATCTACCCTAAATTTAATCAATCGACAGGGCTTTCCCCAATTTTTGTTATTAACAAGATGTGAAGAAGCCATTACATCCCTTTCAATTTTTTGATGACGTCCTTAGGATCAGGCGCATGAAAAACGGTAGAACCTGCAATGAGGGAGTCTGCCCCTGCATTTACTACGCTGGGCGCGTTTTCCAGCGTAACGCCTCCGTCCACGGCAATGATCGTATGCAGGCCTAATCCGTGGATGAGCTGACGCATCTTTTTGATCTTATAATAAGTATGTTGAATGAAAGATTGACCGCCAAATCCTGGGTTTACACTCATGATCAGCACGATGTCCAAATCCTGCAACACATCTAATAAGGACTCAACCGCTGTATGAGGATTGATGGCAACACCTGCTTTCATTCCCAGGTCTTTGATTTGCTGAATGTTACGGTGAAGGTGTGGACAGGCTTCGTAGTGAACGATGAGGTGGTCGGCTCCCGCCTTGGCGAAGTCAGCAGCGTATTTGCCGGGTTCTTCTATCATCAGGTGGACGTCGCAAGGCTTTTGAGCCACCGATTTGATTTGCTGCACGATGGACATGCCAAAGCTGATATTGGGCACGAACCTTCCGTCCATGATGTCCAGGTGAAACCAATCAGCCTGGCTTTCATTGATCAGGGTACATGCATCTGCGAGATGAAGGAAGTCGGCTGCCAATAAAGAAGGGGCGACAATTGCCATAGGTGATTATTGTTATGTGTATTGCAATTTAAGATTACTTACCCAATTGGGCCAGGGCCTCCCTGGCTTCGGTAAAGTGCTTGTCGAAGGCTATGGCCCTTTCGTAATTTAACCTGGCCTCCTGAATCTGGTTCTGGCGTTCCTGGCAACGGCCCATCCAGAAATAGCCGTCGGCAAAGGTATTGTCTATATTGGTGGAGAGCTCAAATACCTTCAAGGCCTCGGTGTAATTTTTCTGTTTGTACAAAAGAATTCCTTTTTCCAGGTAAGCTTCCAGAAAGGTATAATCAATGGCTATGGCTTCATCAAAGCAAGCCAGGGCCTTGGCCTTATCACCGGTGTTTTCATAATAAATCCCCATGATGGTAATAGGGTCTGGTTTCTTCTGGTTATGGGGCTCCGCGCTAATAATGTGGTTACAAAGGCTGATGGTGGCGGGGTTACCGGCCTCCGCATATCGATTGGCCAAATCGTAGGCGATGGTCGCATTGTCTGAATCCAATACATAGGCTCTTTCCAGGGCGTGGGTAGCGCTGGCTTGGTCCCCTAGCGCATCTTTTATCCTGGCCCGGTTATACCAGTTACCGGAACTGGCAGAATCGTAACTGAGCGCATGGTCGTTGACCACCAGGGCATTTTTATAATCCCCCTCATCGAAATAAGACATGAGCAGGTTGCGCAGTATCAACTGGTTCCCGGGAAAGTTTTGCACCAGGGGTAAAAGCACATTTCTGGCGCTGTCGGGCTGTTCGTGCTGTAACCAAAAGGAGGATAATACCAGGGCATAATCCGGCAGGTTGGTCATCGAAATGGCCTTGCGCAGGTCGGTCAGTGCATGGATAGAATCATTATTCTGAGAAAATAGTTTACCCCTTTCATAATAATACTGGGCCCGCTGAGGGTACATGCGGATGCTATCGGTCCAGGTGTTGTAAGGTGATTGATTGAGTATGGCGTCACCCCCTTCTTCGGTTGTGCCGCAACCCACCATCACCAATAGGATAAGGAACATTACTGTGGTCCAGACTTGTTTCATGGGCCAAATCTACAGAATCCTAATTTGTTCTTTCCCATTTTACACGTAGGTTTACCCCCAAAAATCAGCCCATGTTAGATAGTATCTTACTGTTCCTCCACAACATTTTGCGTTGGGTGATCCTGATTTCTCTCCTGTACGCTATAGTGAAAAGCTATGCGGTGATGAAATCCAAAGGCACTTTCAGCGCGGGTAACCGGAAGGCGGCGCTAGTTATGCTTATTTCTGCGCACACAACCTTACTGATTGGTTTGTACCAATGGTTGTTTGGCCGCTATGGTATCATCAGCACTTCCTTACCTCCCGGTGTGGAACTGATGAAAGACAAGTTCTATCGCTTTTTCTGGGTTGAACATCCTTTTGGGATGGTCCTTGCCATCACCCTGATTACGATTGGATACAGCACCATTAAGAAGGGAACCACGCAAGCCGGGCTGGGCAAAAAAGCTTTTTGGTTATTATTAATAGCCTTACTGGTCTTATTGGCTACCATTCCCTGGCCAGGACGTGTCGACATCGGCAGGCCTTTGATTCCTGGGGTGTAAACGCTGTATTTTGGGCCCTGGATGTCTGCCGGAAGCCTTGCCTGGATAGGCAGCCGGCGCCACTGAGCGCACGGATGGCCGCGACCCGCTATTTTTCGGCGGTACGCGGCCATTCTGCTATCTGGCAATCTTTGATGTCTTTTCCATCTATGGTGAATTTGACCACCGTTCTTACCTTATGCCAGCCCTGTATACCCGCCGCTCCTGGATTGATATGGAGGAGATCCAGGTGTTTGTCGGTCATAATTTTCAGAATATGAGAATGTCCACTGATGAATAAGCGGGGTTTGAGCCTGAGCAAGTCCTCCTTGACACCGGGGGCATAACGACCCGGATACCCTCCTATATGGATCATATATACGGGTACATTCTCACAGGTCCAACTTAACTTTTCTGGAAATTGGGTCCGGATATCCTGCCCGTCTATATTTCCATAAACACCCTTCAATGGCCTGAAGGCCTTGAGCCGATCACTGATAGCGGTTGTTCCAAAGTCCCCTCCATGCCAGATTTCATCGCAGTCCTGGAAGTATCGAAGGATTTGATCGTCCAGGTAATGGTGGGTGTCAGATAATAGGCCAATACGGGTCATGGACGCAAATATAAATTTTTGTGTGCTTAAGAATAGCTGTAAAAGTCCACGTTAAGCGTGTGTTATACAGAGAGCCTTTAAGAAGTGAATAACAAAATGTACCATTTCGAAATTTTACTTTTGTTTCCAGAAATCACAATGCTTACCAATTAGAAATGTTATGTCTGGAATATTGTTGATCGAGGATGATGACGTGGTTCGTAAAGCCATCAGCAGATTCCTTATGAAAGAGGGGTTGAATGTACATACTGCTTCTAATGGAAAAGAAGCGATGCAGAACTTGGATGAGCATGCTTATGACTTGATTATCACTGATTTGAATATGCCTTATGCCAGTGGTTTTGAAGTATTGCATAAAATCAAGCATCAGGAGAAACATCATCATACCCCAGTAATTGTCATTACTTCTATGGCCAGCGAATCAGCCATCACCCAATGCTATGATATGGGTGCCAGCGATTTTATCAGAAAGCCGGTCATGATGCATGAGTTATATGTGCGTATTAAAAAGCTATTAGGCCAGTTTGCCTAAACCTTCTTTGCTTTTATATCTCTTAAACTTTTTGTTCGACTTGTTCATTTTGGCGGGTCCTGGTCAGGTCGTTTAAGCTTCCTCTGAAATCTTTGGGTATTTGTTTGAGTCAGAAAGAGGGCTATATTTGTGGCGATTGCTGCAATATAGCCCTCCTAATGACTTTATCCTAAATGAACCTCAAGGGGTTCAGGGTCCTTTTTGAGATATTTTAAAAAAAAGGTATGCGGAATATTCTCATCATTGATGACAACGATATCGTTCAATTGGTTTTGAAGAAGATCTTGGCGAAGGAAGGGTATTCGGTGGACATCGCCATTAATGGAAAAGAAGGGCTGGCCCGCATCGGACAGCAACCATACGATCTCATCATTACCGACCTGATGATGCCATATGCCAATGGTTTTGAAATCATTAGCAAGATCCGTCAACATCCCATGGGGAAAGATACCCCTATCATTATTATCTCTGCCATCACAAATGAGGATTCCGTACTGGAGGGCTTCAAACTAGGAGCCAACGATTACCTGAAGAAGCCTATCACAGGTCGGGAACTGATCATCCGTGTAAAAAGGTTGATCGATGCCCAGGTCAGTCGTGCTGAAAACATTTGAAAATAGAAGTATAAACCGATTGTGTAATGTGGCAGGATTTTAATTCGTATCTCCTGGAGTATCCCAGCTTAGACGCTGCAATCTATTATTTCATAAACTTACCTCTTGTCATACAGATCGCCTGTGTCTTTATCGTCATAGCCTTCCTGGCAACCTTGTTTGCTTATGGGAGCATCCTGGTGCGCAGGTTTAAGGGGGGGCGAAGGGATAGGCGCATGTCCGTCATCATACCCCGCATTGATACGCTGTTGACAGAGCATATCATCCTCAATGAAGGTCTTTCCGAAAATATTCCTATAGATCAGATTCAGCTACCCCTGGAAGAGTTCCGTATTCCCCTGCTCAGGAGCCGGTTTGGTAAACAAATGCTCATAGACCGTATCGTGAGCTATAAGAAAAGCTTTACCGGTTCTATAGGGGCCCTGTTGCGTCAATTATACCTGGAATTGGAGCTGGATAAAGTGAGCTTCAAAAAAATGAAGTCCCCGAAGTGGAACCGTAAGGTACAGGGGATGATAGAATTGACGGACATGGACATGTCTATTTCTGACGTCAATATCCTTCCCTTGACCAATAGCAAGAACAGGGAACTAAGGGCCGAAGCAAGGAATGCCTATATCAAGTTGAGTAAGAATGAGCCCTTTAAATTCTTCGATATAGTGACGGAGCCGCTGTTGATGTGGGACCAGATTGAACTGTTTAAGACCATTACCACGACAGAGGAAATTTCCATTCCGAATTTTGCCCGCTGGGTCACCTATTCCAGCAATAAAAGTATCGTCTCCTTTTGTCTTAAACTCATTGTGCATTATAACCAGCAGGATGCGGCACCTGCCGTCATGCGCTTGTTGGAAAACAAGGATCACGTACTGAGGGCCAATGCCATCAATTGTTTGGGTAAACTTCGTTATGAGGAAGCCGAGGATAAGCTGGTGTCGATTTACAGTAACCAGCCCCTCAACTGCCAGATCGAAATCCTTAAAGCATTAGGACGCATTGATACGGGTGGGCACGTCCTTTTCCTGAGGCAGGAGTTTCTTCATTCCTCAGACTTTGACATCCGCAAGAATGCGGCTAAGTCATTGATTAAAACAACGGGTGTTTCCCAGGACCTCATCCGGGAATTGATTGATACTGGAACGGCCGAGAATAAGCTGATCCTCAAGCATTGTATGAACCCCTTAATCAAGTTCTGATGGACCAATTTAACTATGCGGCAGAACAACTTGGTTTCTGGGGAAATCTGGCCCGTTTCTACCAAAGCGGGGTGTTCGTATACGGAACTACCCTCCTCATATTGTATGCCTTATTAGCGTTGTTGTCCTTTCTGGCCATAAGGGCCTATATGCGCAAGAATGACTTTGTACATTACGAAAACATGTTGGGTTCCCCGCTTACACCAGGGATATCTGTATTGGCTCCTGCGTATAATGAGGGTCTTAGCATCATCCAGAACGTGCGCTCCCTGCTCACGTTGAACTATCCCCGATTCGAGATCGTGTTGATCAATGACGGGAGCACGGATAATTCTCTGGGTCAGATGATAGCGGAATTCGAACTGGTACTCGTGGATTATGCTTACACCGTGAAGATCCGCTCCCAGCGTATCCGCGGTGTATATAAATCCCGGAATCCCGCTTATTCCAGATTACTGGTCATAGACAAAGTAAACGGTAAGAGTAAAGCCGATGCCACAAACGCCGGGATAAATGTAGCCTCCTATGATTATTTCGTGTGTACGGACGTGGACTGTATCCTCGACAAAGATACCTTGCTGAAGCTGATCAAACCTGTCATTGAAGAGCCAAAGAAGCGGGTGATTGCTACCGGAGCTACATTAAGGGCAGCCAATTCCTGCGACATAGAAGAAGGAGTGGTGACCCGGATGCGTCCTCCCAAATCCCTGCTACCTCGTTTCCAGGAAGTGGAATACATAAGGGCGTTTATCCTGGGTAAAATGGGTTGGAGCTACCTCAATTGCGTGCCAAATGTATCCGGTGGGCTGGGGCTGTTCGATAAGGAGATTGCCATTAAGGCCGGAGGATATGATGCCCAATCCTTTGGGGAAGACATGGAGTTAATGACCAGGATGTGCCGTTTTGCCTATGACAATCATGTAGCGTACGCTATCCGATATATCCCTGAAACCCTTTGCTGGACGGAGGTGCCGTCTACGGTCAAGATCTTCATGCGCCAGCGGACCCGTTGGGCCAGGGGGCTGGCTCAATTGATGTTTGCCCATAGGGGGATGATGTTCAATCCCCGGTACGGCAAGTTTGGTTGGATCGTGATGCCCTATAACTTTTTCTTCGAACTGATTGCGCCGCTTGTAGAGTTAACAGGGATTATCTATTACCTGGTGCAGATTTGCAGGGGAACGATTAACACCGATTATGCCCTTATCCTGTTGTGTTTCGTTTATTTATATTCGGTGATGATCACCACCATCTCCATCCTCTGGGATCAGATGGTGCTTCGCAGCTACAAGACCACCAAAGAAGTCATGCTGCTTTGCCTTACCCCTTTCCTCGAATTCCTTTTATATCACCCCATCAATGTCTTGTTTTCCATCCGGGGATATTATTATTTCCTGACGGGGAAAAAGCACAGTTGGGGCAATATGCAGCGCCGTGGCTTTGGCAACAAGCCAGTGGCTAAAAATGTGGCAGTGTAACCTTTAACTTGATGAATCTATGGATGAGCCGCTATCCTTCTGGGAGCATATTCGGAATATATATGAAAGCACCGTATTCATCTATGGGATGACGATGTTGCTTTGCTACGCCTTGTTGGCCATTCTATCCTTCATTGGCATCCGTAGGGCTCAGAAGCGGGATTCCTATTCAGATTATAAGAAACTATTGGGCTCTCCCCTGGCTCCAGGCATTTCCGTCATCGCCCCGGCCTTCAACGAAGGCGTAACCATTATCCAGAACGTACGCTCGCTGCTCACCCTGAATTATTCACGTTTCGAGGTCATCATTGTCAATGATGGGAGTACGGACGATACGCTGGAGAAACTGATTTCCGAGTTTGAAATGGTTCAGGTGGATTTTGCTTACAATGAAAAGATAAAATCTCAACCCGTAAGGCGCATTTTCAAGTCTGCCAACCTTGCTTATGATAAACTGGTTGTCGTCGATAAAGTAAATGGTAAAAGCAAAGCCGACGCTTCCAATGCAGGGATCAACGTTTCTTCCTTTCCTTACTTTCTCTGTACGGACGTGGATTGTATCATTGAAAAGGATACCCTCCTGAAAATGATCCAACCCTTTATGCATGAGGAGGGCAACCGGATACGTGAAGTAGGAGACCCTTGTCCTGAGTGTGGTTATATACATGTGGTGGAAGAAAATCGAAGGGTCATCGCCGTGGGCGCCACCTTACGGATGGTCAATAACTGTGAAGTGGAAGAAGGCGTGATTACCCGCATGAGGCCACCCAGGGCCCTGATCCCCCGTTTCCAGGAAATGGAGTACATCCGTTCCTATGTGTTGGGAAAATTAGGTTGGAGCATGATCAATTGTGTGCCCAATGTGTCGGGTGGATTAGGTCTGTTCGATAAGGAGGTTTGTATCAAGGCCGGTGGGTATGACCCCCGCTCCTTCGGAGAAGATATGGACCTGGTGACGCGTATGTGCACTTATATGAGGGACAACAAACAAAAGTACGCGGTGCGCTATATCCCTTCTACGCAATGCTGGACAGAGGGACCGCCCAACCTGAAGATCTTTAGCCGCCAGCGCACCCGTTGGGGCAGGGGACTGATTCAGATCATGTCTATTCACAAGAAGATCATTTTTAATCCAAAGTACGGAAGGCTGGGAATGGTGGTATTTCCTTACAACCTTTTTTTTGAGTTCCTGGCGCCCATCGTAGAAATTACCGGTATACTGTATTACATCTACATCGTGGTAACGGGTCAGATCAACTGGCATTACGCCTTGATCCTGTTGTTGTTTGTCTATTTGTATGCAGTGATGATCACCACCTTCGCCATTCTGTGGGACCAGATTACTTATAGGTATTATAAGACCTGGAGGGAAGTAATTGGACTGGCCATGATGGCTTTTCTGGAGCCCATTATATACCATCCGCTGATCGTCTTTTTTGCTTTGAGGGGATATTATTACTTCATAACCGGACGCAAGCACGTATGGGGCAATATGCAGCGCCAGGGATTTGGTCGGGCAAAACCGCAGGCGGGGTAGGGCGTTTCATCAGGGGCGCCAAGGATCTTCGCCGACCTCCACCGGAGGTTGTCTCGATCGTGCCTTTGCAGGCATCCACCCGCAGGGCCATAATGAGCGGAATTAGCCCAGATGGGCAAATTATTAAATAGCCCAGATGGGCTAATTCAAGCATGATGATTCGTAGACTATCTATACACATTATTTTATTCGTAACCTTAGTGACCTTCGTACCCGTGTCTGCTATCAGGGCCCAGCAGACCTCCCAGGGTCAACCAGGGTCGGCAAAGCAGGCGCCGGGCGCGGCCCAGCGGACACAGGGCGCCGAAGAGCCCAATCCGGCCAACATGGATGGGGAACAACTTACTGCCCTGGCCAAAAGTCAGACCGCTGCGGGGAATTATCCCTATGCCCTGTTCCTGACGCATCTGGCGCTTCGTAAGAATGGGAAGGATCTGGACTTGCGTTTTCTTCTAGGGCGGTTATATACCCTAAACAATTATCACGACAGCGCCGAGGATGTATTTAAGGACATCATTTACCGCAATCCCCGATACAAGGAAGCCTATGGAGCGTTGGCCACCATTGAAACGAACCGTCAAAACGCGGAAGAAGCGCTTTGTTATGTAGATGATGGACTGTATTACTATCCCGCAGACAAGGAACTGGCGCTAAAGAAATTTGCCATTCTCCAAACCCTGCAACTCCCTGAACAGGCGGACGCACAAGGGAAAGAGATCTTGCAACGGTATAATACGGATACAGGCGTTTTAAGGATGTACATCAACTATAAAATTGAATCGGCCCAGCGAGATACAAAACGGAAGGACTATGACCGGGCGCTCTACGAGTACAGGCAGGTATTGGAAGTTGACCCGCAGAATAAAGATGCTTTTGATGGCGTCTACGCCACCCAACTGAAATCCGGAAACTATGAAGATGCGGTGGCCGGTGTAAATAGTGGCCTGGTAGATCATCCCAACGACTACGGACTGCTCATGCGGAAACTTTCCCTCCTGCAAGACATGCATAGATACCCCGAAGCCATAGAGGTGCTCCAGCAGGTACTGAAGGTCTATCCCAATGATACCAAAGCCAGGCAACTGGATGTAGACCTACGCATGGAGGCTGGACGGTATTTTATGGGGGAAGACCCCTATCTGCAATTTCAGGGGGTGCTGGAAAAATCGCCTTCCAATCGGGAAGCCCTCAACTACGTTATTAACCTGGCCTCTGCCAGGGGCCTGAATAAAGATGCGTTGGCTTTTGTAAACAGGGCCCTTCATTATTATCCCGGAGACAGAGACTTACTCAATAAAAAAATCAGCATCCTGGAAAGCCTCCAGAAGTATCCTGAAGCGGCGGACATAGCGCAAAGGCTTTGGAAAGGATCAGGGTCCCCTGCCCTTAAGGACCAGTATATGGAGTTAAGGGAGGCTTCCGGGCGCTACTACATGAACCAGTTGGAATACGATAGTGCCCTGGCTGATTTTAAGGCGGTATTGGATGTAAGCCCGGCTGAACCAGCAGCCATTAACTATTCAATCAACATCCTGGCCGCTCAGAAGAATTATGATGCGGCTATAGCCCTCCTGGATAAAGCATTGACCTATTATCCATCCAGCGAGGGGCTGCTGTTGAAGAAAGCCGGCGTACTTCAGGACGATATGCGTTTCCCGGAGGGACTGGCTTTGCTGGAGCAGCTCATGAACAGTTATCCCGAAAACAAGCATTATCGTTCTTCCTATATCGAAGTGTCCCTGACCCTGGGACGGCAGATGATGCAGGCTCAGGACTATGATGCTGCTTACGCGACTTTTTCCCAGGTCTTAACGGTTGAACCAGAAAATACGGAGGCTTTGGGCACCCTGATCAACATCGAGCTGGCCAGGGGCGTAGATGAGCCCGCTCAAAATGATACGGCCCTTATACTGGCGGATAAAGCGCTGTCTTATTATCCGGACTCCAGGGATTTTCTATTGAAAAAGGCTTCTGTTCTGGAAGCCAAAAAACAATATCCTCCAGCCTATGCCCTCACGGGTTTCCTAATGAAGCGGTATCCATACAATACAAAGATCCGGGATCAGTACCTGGATGAATTGACTGCTTCAGGCCGCAATTACAATAACCTGGGTTATCCGGACAGCGCGCTGGCTGAGTTTGGTAAGGTGCTGGTCGTAAAACCCCGTGATTCTACCGCCCTGGCTTATTCGATTAATATACTCAATGCAGAAGGACTCAAGGATACGGCTTACGCTCGCGGCAGCAATGCTCACCGGGATACGGCCTACTTCGATTCTGCCCTGGAATTGATCAATCGGGCGCTGCGTTACTATCCGGGGAATGAGTTTTTTACCATGAAAAGAGCAGTGGTGCTGGAGAATATGCATCGATACCCAGAGGCAGCATTGGCAGCGGATTCGGTGGTAAAAATGAACCCTACCGAGGTGCATAAGGATTATGCCAGTTACCTCCATAGCCGGACCTTTCGCAATGCGGTGGGGATTTCTTTCCTGAGTGCCCATTTCGATTCCCTGGAGTCGGCCAACTTTGCTACCCTTCATTATGTACGGTATGCTAAAAATGGGTCCAGCTTCGATACCAAGCTGAATTTCGCTGGAAGATCCAATGGCGCCGGTTTGCAATTGGAAGAAGAGATTTATTATACCCATAATAAGCGATGGACCTCCTATGGGGACGCTGCTATAGCCACCAAAACCGTATTCCCAGTCGTACGGCTGGCTTATTCACTATTCCGCAATGTCAATCATGGGTGGGAAGGCGAGTTGGGTATCAGGTACCTCAACCTGGATTCTCTTTCTATCACCTCAGCTGTCGGGTCCGTGGCCAAGTACATAGGAGACTTTTATGTAAACCTCCGGGGCTACCTGATCTTTGCCCCTGGTAAGATGTATGAATCAGGCGTGCTGACGGCCAGGTTATACCTGGACAACAAGACCGATTTCATTTATGGAGCTATTGGAGCGGGAAATTCTCCCGATGAGTTCACCCGGGAATATCAGTTGAACAACCTGTTGGGCAGCCAAACATACAGTACAGGGGCCGGTTACCAAAAGGTCTTTAATTATAGGAATGTGCTGAACCTGGCCGGCGCCTGGTACAATCAGAAGATGGCCACCAATTGGTACAGAAATGAATACGATATTAGTCTCAGTTACCTGAGAAAATTCTAAGTCTATGATTGGCCTATGCATATGGATAATCGGATTGATGGCAGGTTGTGAGGCGCCTGCGCCCAGTCTGGACCTGGTGGTGGCCGGGGTCAGCACCTATACCATCGTTATCCCTGACGATCCTTTACCAGCAGACAAGGCCGGCGCAACTGTTCTTACGCAATACCTGGAACGGATAAGTGGGGCAAAATTGCCGATCATGTCTGAAAGCGCATTTCGCAAGGAAGGCGCCACCGCAGGGTCGAAGGCCGACGCAGGGCCGCAACGCGCTGCCATCTATCTGGGCCGTACCACTGCGGGAGAAGCGGCGTATGATTTTACAAAGATCAAAGACGACGGGTTTTTCATCGCTACAGGACATACCGGGGCTTCAGGACTTGCCGGTGGGGGCGTTCCGGCCTCCATTTACCTTGCTGGCGCTCATGGAAGGAGTACGGTCTATGCGGTCTATGATTTTCTGGACCGGTATCTGGGATGCAAGAAATTCAGCGCGGGTCCTTCCTACGTGCCAAAATCGCTGACGATAAGGCTCAATGAAGGCATCTACGATTTACAGAACCCCGCTTTCCGGTACAGGCAGAGTTATTACCCCATGAGCCGGGACCCGGAATACCTGGAATGGCATCACCTTCATCAGTTTGAAGACTTATGGGGGGTATGGGGGCATTCCTATTTTAAATTCGTACCGCCTAAAGAATACTTCCCGGTTCACCCGGAATATTTTGCTCTGGTCAAAGGCAAGCGCAAGCCTACCCAGCTCTGTCTGAGCAATGAGGCTGTTTTCAAACTAACAGTGGAATACCTGAAAAAGAAGATGGCGACCAATCCGGACGCCTTGTATTGGTCCATCAGCCCGGAAGATGATATCGGATATTGTAGCTGTGATCTTTGTCGCAAGACCGACGCGGAAGAAGGAGGACCTCAAGGGTCCCTGATCCGGTTTGTAAATCGGGTTGCGGCTCAGTTTCCGGATAAAATCATTACCACCCTGGCCTATGGATATACCAGCCACCCACCCCTGAAAACAAAACCGGCTTCCAATGTTTATGTGATGCTTTCCAGCATAGCCGTCATGAGGGATAAACCTTTTGAGCAGGCACCCTCGGCAGCCGGCTTCCGCGCTGACCTTAATGGTTGGGCTGGGCTGACTTCCCAGCTTTTTGTCTGGGATTATACCACCCAGTTCACCAATTACCTGGCTCCTTTTCCTGACTACGCGAACCTTCAGCCCAATCTCCAATATTTGAAAACGCATATGGTCCAGGGGGTATTCGAACAAGGAAGCGGGGAAAGCTATGGAGATATGTCTGAATACAACAGCTATATACAGGCAGCTTTATTGTGGAATCCTTCCGCTGACATACACTTGCTTACCCAGACTTTCTGCAATGGATTTTATGGAACTGCCGGACCTTTCTTGATTGAATACTTAGAAACCATGGGGGCTGTTGTTCGGGCTGGAGGCAAACCCTTGGATATTTATGGTAATCCAGTGAATGCATATAATGGTTTTCTGACACCAGAAGCCATCGATAAATATTCCACCCTCCTGGATAAGGCAGAAGCAGCGGTGGAAAATGACCCGGTATTCCTGGCCAGGGTAAGCACGGCAAGGTTACCCCTGGAGTATACGGTGCTCCAGCAGTCCAGGTTTTATGGGTTAGAACAGCACGGGTACCTGGTGGCCGCTGGCGCGGTCTCCACCGCTGGGACAGCGTCTACGGGTACAGCGTCGGCAGGCACGATGTCTTTGGACCCGGCGACAGCCGGCACCAATGGCGCGCTGGTGACAGCAAACTTTGTGGTGAACCCCCGCTGGCCGGCGCGGGTCGAACGCTTTGTGGCAGAATGCCAGAAAAGCGGTATTACCGAGATGAGCGAGGGGGGCGCCGGGCCTGAAGCTTATGAAGCCGAGTGGAAGGACATCTTTGCCAGGGGGTGGATAAAAAACAATGCCCTACAGGCAAAGGTGACCCTGGTTAATCCCTACGTAGAAGATTATCCGGCCAAAGGCGCCCAAACCCTGACGGACGGTGTACAGGGGTATAGGGACTTCAGTTATAACTGGCTTTGTTTCTATGGGGTAGATATGGTGGCTACCCTTGATTTGGGGGATGCGCATCCGCTCAGTCAGGTACATCTGCATTTTCTAAACGATCCCCGGCATTGGATATTCCTGCCCAAGACAGTTAAAGTAGAGGTGTCCGCCGATGGAACGCACTATACGTCTCTGGGTGATCATACTTTTCCGGACCCTCCCGAGGATTATACGGTCTCCCTTGACGAACGGAGCTTTACGGCTTCCCCTGGTGTCAAAGCACGTTATGTCCGGGTGACAGCAACAACACTGTCGTCCTTACCTGAATGGAGGGAGAGGGATAACAAAAAGCCTATGATCTGTACCGATGAGGTGTATGTGGATTTTTGATTACATTTAACCAACGATTCTCTTGTCTTATGCCCTTCCACAGAAACTTCACTTATTGGATCGATAAACGGCGGTGGAAATATTATTTCCTGCTGCTGACGTTAGCGGCGGATCGAAAAGTCGCCTGAGCACTCCCGCACGCGGTCAGCACATTTGTCGCTGAGTAGGGTCGTGCGAAATCCGGGGCCTGTTTTTTGCGGGCAAAGCCCGCAAGCCTATTGTTCATTCTTTTAACACCCTTTCTATGCCCTTTTATCATTCATTGGGAAAGATTCCCCATAAACGGCATACCCAATTCCGTAAGCCTGACGGAGGGTTATATGCAGAACAATTGTTTTCTACCGAAGGATTCTCTTCCGATTCCTCCTTGCTCTATCATACGTATGCACCTACGGACATTATCCAGGTAGGGGAGCCTTATGGGGTTCAGCCGAAGATTGCTGAGGAGAAGATGTTGAAACACAGGAGTTTTCAAGGATTTAAGGTAGTCCCGGAAAAGGATTACCTGACTTCCCGTAAGGCTGTCCTGGTCAATAGCGATGTAGAAATCTCCCTGGCATCGCCCCAGGAAAGCACCAAGGACTACTTTTTTAAGAACGCCGATGCGGACGAGGTTATATTTATTCATGAAGGGAGTGGTAAGCTGAAAACGCCATACGGTAGCCTGGATTTTGCTTACGGAGACTACCTGGTTGTTCCCAGGGGTACCATTTATCAGATCCATTTTGACAGGCCAGACAACCGTCTGTTCATCGTTGAGTCCTTCTCTCCGGTGCGCTTCCCGAAGAAATACCTGAGTCCCTTTGGGCAATTGCTGGAGCATTCCCCCTATTGCGAAAGGGACATTCGTGCGCCTATGGATCTGGAAACCCATGACGAGAAGGGGGATTTCCTGATGCTCATCAAGAAACAGGGACAGCTTTATACGTTTCATTACGGGCACCATCCTTTTGACGTAATCGGGTGGGATGGATGCTGTTATCCCTTTGCTTTTTCCATACATGATTTTGAGCCCATCACCGGGAGGGTACATCAGCCCCCACCTGTTCATTTGACCTTTGAAGGTCGTAACTTTGTGATCTGCTCTTTTGTTCCCCGCTTGTTTGATTATCACCCACAATCGATACCGGCGCCTTATAATCATAGTAATATAGATAGTGATGAATTACTATATTATGTTGATGGGGATTTCATGAGCCGTAAGCATGTGACGAGGGGGCAAATGACCTTACACCCCGGAGGGATACCCCATGGTCCACACCCTGGCGCCGTGGAAAGGTCGCTGGGTGCTAGGGAAACCAAGGAGTTGGCGGTGATGGTGGATACTTTCCATCCCCTGAAAACGACCCAAACGGCGCTGGAAATTGAGGATGAGACCTATATTATGAGCTGGGCGGAATAGCTAAAACCAGCGCTCCGGGCGGTCCGGGTATAGGGAATTTTACATTTTTCTATAAATATTCCATTTTCTGTGAATTAATTTTTATCTTTGCGCTCCCAAAATCTGTATGTCAAAACAAGGACTAATTAAGCAAGACGGAGTCATTATAGAAGCCTTATCTAACGCCATGTTTAGGGTGAGGCTGGAAAATGGCCACGAAATATTGGCCACGATATCAGGCAAAATGAGGATGCACTACATCCGTATTTTGCCAGGAGACAGGGTCGGCGTAGAGATTAGTCCTTATGACTTGAGCCGGGGACGGATCAATTTCAGGTATAAAAATTAAAAAATAGATCTCATGAAGGTAAGAGCCGCCATTAAAAAGAGGAGCGCTGATTGCAAGATCGTTCGCCGCAAAGGCCGGTTGTATGTAATCAACAAAAAGAACCCCCGGTTCAAGCAACGTCAGGGATAATTAATTGGCCTGACCCCTGGGCTGAAACGAAAAAATTAAAATTGAGATATGGCTCGTATAGCCGGTATTGATTTACCTAAGAACAAAAGAGGTGAAATTGGTCTGACCTACATCTTTGGGATAGGCCGGTCCACATCACGTTATATCCTGGATAAAGCGGGAATCAGCTATGATAAGAAGGTGAACCAGTGGGATGACGAAGATCAAGCTGCGATCCGTAACATCATTAATAGCGAGTTCAAGGTAGAAGGCCAGTTGCGTTCAGAAGTTCAAATGAACATCAAACGTCTGCTGGACATCGCTTGTTACCGTGGCCTCCGCCATCGTAAGGGTCTTCCTGTTCGCGGTCAACGCACCAGGACCAACTCCCGCACACGTAAGGGTAAACGTAGAACTGTGGCCGGTAAGAAAAAGGCTCCTAAGAAATAGGCGCTGACCGACTCAATTGTTCAGTTAGTAGCAGCATGACAACCTTATTTGGCCGGATCCGTGGCAGCTACCGGGGAGGGGAATAGGGGATCGGAGAAGATCCGATTGATTATTAATGGTTTAGATTACCTTTAAGATTTCTCAATGGCGAAAGCATCAAACAACGCGAAAGCGACGGCCAAAAAGAGGGTAGTAAAAGTGGATTCCTACGGGGATGCCCACGTGACTGCCAGCTTTAACAACATCATTGTTACCCTTACCAACAAGCAAGGACAGGT
>CAJCIQ010000175.1 GCA_903970475.1 Beijerinckiaceae bacterium | reverse complement strand
TATTACCGGGATTACCGGGTATACCTGGAATATTGGGGCCAACAGTGGTTGGATGTATAACAATGGGGGTACCATGGAAGCCGCACCTGCCACTATTACCACTACAACAAATACATTGACACTGACCAGTACGGGCGCAACGACTGCACCTGCTGGTATTTCGGCAACGGTGAGCTTCTCCGGGGGGACCTTTACGACAAATGCCTCTGTACCCGCATATGTTGCCCCTACGGCTCCTGTTATTACCGGTCCTGCTACCGTGTGTACCTCTGGGGTATATTCCATAGCGAATCTGCCCAGTGGCGCTTCGGTTTCATGGTCTATTCCTGGTTTTGGAGAGGGCTCTACTTTTAACCTTACGCCAGGAACAAACAATACTGTTACGGTCACTAATTATGATTATTATCAGACACCCGCGACCCTGACGGCG
Source organism: Beijerinckiaceae bacterium (assembly GCA_903970475.1). GTDB lineage: Bacteria > Bacteroidota > Bacteroidia > Chitinophagales > Chitinophagaceae > Dinghuibacter. The sequence continues at coordinate 16,578 of CAJCIQ010000175.1, read as the reverse complement.
ACCTATTCGGATGGAGCTTGTGCCATTCCTGCCTCTTCCTTACCCATTTACGCAGATGATAACTATACGGCAGCAGATATCCAACAGCCTGCAACGGTTAACCAGGGTACTTGCTATAATACGGAAACACTGAACAATGCCACCATAACTTATGGCCCCCCAAATTTTATCTGGGATTATTGCCCGGCCACATTCAATATTACAAATCTGCCACATCCGACCTTTTATATAATATCAGGGAGCCCCAGTCAATTTATTCCAGCGGGAAATGGATTCAATATGACGCTTGCGGGCGCTCCTGTTACTGTTGGTATGTATGAATGGGCTGGAGGCGGTTGCCCAACAACTAGTATATTATTCATGCCGTATAGTAATTCTATCGTACCCAATCCCAATGCTGAGAAGCAAGACGCCGATACCACTCGTTATATATTGGAGCCTAGTCCGGCAAAAACGACAGTAAACATTGCTGTTCGTCATTATGACCAAACAATTAAGGGCCAGTTTTTCGCCTCCTCAGGCATTCAAACGGTTAAAATCTATGATATAAAGGGGCAACTAAGGGCCCAGGGAAACTATTTTACTTCCGTTTCTAATGTACAAATGGATGTTAGTCACCTGGAAACCGGGGTTTATTTTGCCGAAATTTTTGACGGAAAAGCCAAAGAAATTAAGAAATTCTTTGTAATACGTTAGGATTTTAAAGCTAAAGGCTGTTGGAAGGCCCCTTCACCACGAAGGGGCCTTATTCATTAATAATTAAATCAATATGATCTGTCTTTAGAATTTTGTAACTTCGCCCCCTTTAAAAGCGATAGAGCCTCCATGAGCCTTCTGGAAAAAATTGATTTACAGCGATTGCCCCGTCATATTGCCATCATCATGGATGGTAACGGGCGCTGGGCTAAAGAGCAGGGTCAGGACCGCTTATTCGGCCACTTTCATGGGGTGGAGAGCGTTAGGAATATTGTGGAAGGATGTGCAGAATTGGGGGTATCCTATCTGACACTCTATGCATTTAGTACGGAGAATTGGGATAGACCGGCTTATGAGGTGAATGGATTGATGGAGTTGTTGATTGATACTATCCGTAAAGAAGTGGATACCCTGAACCGTAATAATATCAGGCTCCATATGATAGGCGACATGCAAATGCTGCCTGAATCCGCCCAGCGAGAACTCCAGGAAGCTATGGATCTAACGGGGTCCAATACTGGATTGAATCTGATTATGGCTTTAAGCTACAGCAGCCGCTGGGAAATTGTCCGGGCGGCCAGGCTGATTGCACAGGATGTCGCTGAAGGGCGTCTTCAACCTGAGGCTGTCACTCAATCACTATGGGAAAGTTACCTGTGCACCCGTTCATTTCCTGACCCGGAGTTGATGATCCGGACCAGTGGTGAATATCGGATCAGCAATTTTCTTCTCTATCAACTGGCCTATGCAGAATTACACTTTACGGAAACCCGTTGGCCGGATTTTCGAAAGGAAAACCTCTATAATGCAATACTGGACTTTCAAAACAGGGAAAGGCGTTTTGGAAAAACCAGTGAGCAAATCTCAGAAGTGCCATCCCCTGTAGATTCCAAGGGTTCATTTTAACGGTTTTAACAAAGAGTTTTCATAATTCCCCTTAATTTGCCGACCGTGCTTTTTTTGGAGAGAATTGTACTGGAATAGATAAATGCTGATAGATAGGATAAAATGGAATCGTATAGCGATTTTTTTCTATAACGCATAACAAAGCAACGGCCATTTCAAAAAATTCAAACTGGATGCAACGTATTTTCAGGATTTTTTCAGCAGGAACGATTTTATCAGCATTATTTTTCACAACGCTTCGGGCTCAGACGACAGATACAACCCATCCTGTTTCGGTAAATCCTGAACTGCAACACATCTTCGATTCTAAAATCCAGAAAGAATATACCATTGCAGGCATTAAGGTCACAGGTGTTAAATTCCTGGACGAATCCCTGCTCTTATCCGTTTCTGCCATCAGTGTAGGAGATGTGATAGATCTTCCTGGTTCAGATAAATTTGCCAAAGCCATCCAGGCCCTCTGGAAACAGAAACTGTTTTCCAACGTTCAGATCTATATTACCAGGCTGGAAGGAAGAAATCTCTATATTGAAATCAATGTGACGGAAAGGCCACGCCTATCCAATTTTTATTTTAAGGGTATACGTAAGGGTGAGGCCGAAGACCTGGAGCCCAAAACGGCTTTGGTAAAAAGCCGCGTGGTGACCGAAGACATGAAACTCACCGCCATCCAGAATATTCAGAAATTCTATACAGAAAAAGGGTATCAGAGTGCAGACGTAAGGGTAGAAGAAAAGCCTGACCCAGGTGGGGCAAAAAACTTTGAAACCCTGACCTTCTACATTACCAAAGGCCCTAAAGTACGTATCAGCGATATCAACTTCTTCGGTAACGAAAACGCCAAAGACGCCAAGTTGAAGGCCCAGATGAAGGGCACAAAAGAGCAGAGCCGGTTGACCCTGTTTGCTGTACCTAACCACCCTGTGTATGGTACAAAACCGGAGATTACTTTCCATGATTTCGTTGCCAACTATGACTTCCTCTTCCCTACGAAGATCAAGGACTTCATGGATCCCTGGGTCCGTTTCAAAATGTTTACATCGGCCAAATTCAATCAGTCCAAATATGAGGAGGATAAGCAACACCTGATAGAGTACTATAATAGTATTGGATATAGGGATGCTGCAATCCTTGCAGATACCACCTATTTCACCTCCAAGGGAACGATGAACGTGGATATGAAGTTGTCAGAGGGCGAAAAATATTATTTCGGGAACATCACCTGGAAAGGGAATACGAAATACAGTGATTCCGTGCTGGCCATGATCATGGACATCCATAAGGGAGAGCTTTATAACCTCAGGTTGTTGAACAAAAAACTGGGTGTGGATGCCGGCCCCGAAGGAGGAGACATCAAAAGCCTTTACATGGATGATGGGTACCTGTTCTTCCGTATAGAACCAGTGGAAACCAGGGTATATCACGATACCATAGATTATGAAATACGTATGGTGGAAGGGCCACAGGCTACCATCAAGAACGTGAACATCTCCGGTAATGATAAGACAAAGGAATACGTAATCCGCCGGGAATTATCCACAGTACCTGGCGATAAATTCAGCCGTTTGACGGTCATCCGCACTGTTAGGGAAATTGCCCAGCTGGGCTTCTTCAACCAGGAGAAAATTAACCCTATACCTGTTCCTCACCAGGAAGACGGCACCGTGGACATTGACTACGACCTGGAAGAAAAATCCGCTGACCAGCTGGAATTAAGTGCCGGTTGGGGTGGTAATATCGGTCTGACGGGTACATTGGGTGTGACCTTGAATAACTTCTCTTTAAGTAATATCTTCCATAAGAAGTCATGGGATCCTTTGCCTTCCGGTGATGGCCAGAAGCTCTCTGCCAGGATACAGGCCAACGGTAAATCCTACCGTGCTGAAAACATTTCTTTCACTGAACCTTGGTTCGGAGGTAAGAAGCGTAATTCATTCACCGTAAGTTTATACAATACACGATATTCTAACGCCTATTCTTATAACTACGCAACCGGTAGTTATGTGACCAACCACTCAGATACTTCACACATGAACATCCTGGGGGTAGGCGTGGCTTTGGGTAAAGCGCTTCGCTGGCCCGACGATCTCTTCACCCTCACTTACGGGTTGAACTACAACGTCTACCAGCTGCATAGCTACTATGGTTATTTCCCTGACATGGCCACCGGTCAATCCAACAACATCAACCTGAAGATTACCCTGGCCCGTAACTCTTTGAACAATCCTCAGTTCCCTTCCTATGGGTCTAATATCATGTTGAGTGTTCAGGCTACACCGCCCTACTCGCACTTAGGAAATAGCCCCTTGTCTTATTCTTCCATTCAGGATAAGTATAGGTGGGTAGAATACCATAAATGGAGAATGGATGCTGAATATTTTATTCCGCTGGGTGTAGGCAGGGGTGAAGATAAGAACCGTCAGTTGGTACTGCGTATAGCTGGTAAGTTTGGATTCATTGGCCGTTATGACAACAGGCTGCCCATTTCTCCCTTCGAACGCTTTCAATTGGGTGACGCCGGTCTGACCAATAACTTTGGTATCCTGGGTTATGAAATCATTTCCCAGCGTGGTTATCCAGTATACTATAATTCCAACCCCAAAATCAATCCGGACAACGGAACTTCTACCACCGGTACGGCTAACCCCAACCAGTTGTTTACCATATTTAATAAATACGTGGCTGAATTACGCTATCCGTTAAGTCTAAGTTCCTCCAGCACTATTTATGGATTGGGCTTCTTTGAAGCAGCCAATGGTTGGTACGACTGGCAGCACTACGATCCTTTCACCCTGCGCCGCTCTGTTGGTTTGGGTATGAGGTTCTTCCTGCCCATGTTTGGTCTGTTAGGATTTGACTACGGCGTAGGATTGGATCGTCTGGAGCCTGGACAAGGGCTTAAGAATTCCGGACGGTTTACGTTTATGCTGGGTTATGAACCGGAATAATGTAATTTGGGGAAGCCTTAGTAAAATCGGCTTACTATATGAAGAAATTTCTTCTCCTTTTACTGGTCTTTGCAGCAGGGACAGGAGTTTTACAGGCCCAGCGTTACGCCGTGATCGACACCAAATACATCCTGAGCAAACTGCCGGAGTATCAAAAGGCCCAAAAGACCTTGGATGATTTCAGCGCTTTGTGGCAGGTGGAAATTGATCAGAAATCAACGGCCCTGGATAAGTTGCGTAGCGATTATGAGGCGGAACAGGTCATGTTGAGTGACGACCTGAAGAAAAAGAGAGAGGACCAGATCTTTAATGCCGACAAGGAACTACGGGATCTGCAAAGGAAAAGATTCGGGTATGAGGGGGACCTCTTCAAGAAGAGGCAGGAACTGATAAAACCCATCCAGGATAAGGTTTACGACGCGATTCAGAAAATGGCCGTCGCCCGTCTATATGATTTTATTTTGGATAAAAGTGAAGGAATTACCGTTATATTTGCCGACCCCAAGTTGGATCAAAGCGACGAAGTATTGAGGAGATTGGGTGTTAAACTATAATAGGACATCATATTTAACTTTAAAAGCAAACCATCAATTAAAAAACTAAAAATGAAAAAAGTTTTATTTGCCACACTGTTTGTCATGGGTTTAGCAGTCGTAGGTGGAGTGAAAGTGCAGGCGCAGAGTAAAATCGGATACATCAGCGTTGATGAGCTGATTGGTACTATGCCCGAAGCAAAGAAAGCGGATACTACAATCGAAAAATATAAGGAAGACCTCGCTAAAAGTCAGGAAGACATCCGTTCTGAATTTCAGACTAAGCTGGCTGCCTACCAGAAGGATTCTGCTTCCATGACCCAGGCTAAAAAAGACCTGGCTACAAAAGAACTGTCTGACCTGTACAACCGTTTCCAAAATTATGGTCAGGAAGCGCAGCAACTGTTGAGCCTGAAAAATCAGGAAGTATATGGCCCCATTCAGAAAAAGGCGCTGGCTGCTGTACAAGATGTAGCTAAAGAAAATGGCTATACTTATGTGATTGTAAAGGAGAACCTGATTGTTATGCCTCCTTCTGACGACTTGTTGCCTTTGGTAAAAAAGAAGTTGGGTATTAATTAATTGCACGGCAGATAAGATTTTATTTCGAACATCATACTAAAAACCGGGGTCGCTGCCCCGGTTTTTAATTTTATTTATTACCTTTGCCCTCCTTTCACCGGGATCGGTAGTATGGTGACTGCCGTTAATGTCTTGATTTTTACAACTTTAGTTAAATTATTATACAATGAAACGGACATTTCAACCACATCGTCGTCGTCGTAAGACTGTGCATGGCTTCCGCAAGCGTATGTTAACCGCTAATGGACGCAAGGTATTGGCTTCCCGTCGTGCAAAGGGACGTAAACGTCTGACCGTCTCTGACGAGTCTAAGCTGAAATAAGCAATCACCGTATTGATATATTATTCCCCAAAGCTCTTCCCCTAAGGGAAGAGCTTTTTAAATTTAGCGAACTCTTCCCAATGGGGAGAGCTTTTATATTTGCCCATGCCCCCCACCCCACATAAACATACCTTTTCTAAGGCCGAGCGCTTAAAGAGCCGGAAGCAGATAGATGCCTTATTTGGGAGTGGGAAAAGCTTTGCCCAATACCCTTTCCGCGTGTTTTATCGCTGGGAAAGCCAGGAAGGCCTGCCCCAGGCTGGCGTGGGTGCCTCAAAAAGGAACTTTAAAAGAGCGGTAGACCGCAATCGAATCAAGCGCTTGATCAGGGAGGGATATAGGTTGCAAAAGCAAGTCCTTTATCAATCTCAAGCAGGCCCGGGACTCAGGGTTTTTATCCTGTATACGGGCAAGGATTTACCTTCCTTTGACCAGGTTTTGGAGAAGATGGGGGTAATTTTACAGAAATTAAGTCGGTTGACCCGGGATGAGGCCCCTACTACTCCATGAGTCTCCTTAAAACCATATTGAACGCTCCTTTTGTATTGCTGATCCGCATCTACAAATGGGGCATTTCTCCGGCGTTGGGGCCTAAATGCAGGTATACACCCAGTTGCTCGGATTACGCGCTTCAAGCCCTTAAAAAGTATGGTCCCTTAAAAGGTTTATGGCTGGCTGCCAAAAGGATAAGCCGCTGTCATCCGTGGGGAGGGCACGGCTACGATCCAGTGCCCTAGGCATAAACCTTTTAATGGATTGTGAGGTGCCCTGGATATACCTGGAAATTGTTTTCTCCCACAATTTCCAGGTATATCCGGACAACCGTTAACCCTCGTATAGGGGTAACTTGCTTTTCCACCATTGCTCTTCCCAGGTGAAATCATGTCGTGTGCCATTCACTACCTCCGTGAGTAAATCAAGATGGGTATGCCAGCCAGCCGCAAAGGAGGGAACATCTTCAGGTAATTGGCTATGGGTGAGTACCAATAAACAGCCTTCAGGACTGGGTGTCAGCTCCCAACGTACCAGGCTCGTGGTAGAACCTGTTTCCTTCCAGGTATAAGCTAGTACGCGAAATGTATCGAGTTCAATAATTTTACCCCTGGCCACCGATGGGGCATGGCTGAATTCCAGTTGAAAATGGCCCCCAATCTTCAGCTCGATTTGAGCAGGAGCCAGCCATAAGGCCATAAGGAGAGGATCGCTTATTGCGGCCCATACCTTTTCCACCGGATGCTTCAGGGGTCTTTCAAAGCGTATGCTGTAGCCGTCTGAACTGTGGGAGATCTTGCCTTGGGACGCAGAGCCCACAGATAAGGAACCCTGAGCCCTGGAATCCTGGGCAGCTCCACGTTGCGCCGAGGACGAAGAAGTTTCGTTTGATGATGAAGCCATATCCAAAATTTTAAGTCGATAAATACGCCTCCAGGTCATCCAATTTTGAGGACCAGAATTTTCGATAAGTATCCGCCCAATCTGACACTTTTTTTAAGCCTTGGAGATTAGCCACACAATACCTTTCCCGCCCATCTGAACGGACATCCACCAACCCGCATTCGGTCAGGATTTTAATATGCTTGGAAATGGCAGGCCTACTAATGGGAAAATAGGAGGCTACTCCATTGAGTGTCAATGTTTTTTTCGATAAAATGCCAATAATTTCCCTTCGAGTAGGGTCAGCAATAGCCTGGAAAACGTCACGCCTGAGTTCCATATGTAACTAAGTGGTTACTAAATTAACAAAAAAAAGGTTCCTGAGGTAGGAACCATGCAAAAAAACATAAAAACGTCAACGCGGCTTTCGGCATAGGACCTGACGGCCGCAGTGATAGCTGACAGAAGCCTTAGCTTCAGCAGGACTAAACAGTAGCCAGGACCGTAACGCCTCCTTTTACTACCTGGTCAATCTGAACATTCACCTTTGTTCCCAGGGGCAACAATACGTCTACCCTGGACCCGAACTTGATAAAGCCCAGCTCTGTTCCCTGCTCTACTTTTTGACCCACCGAAAGGTAATTGACAATACGCCTGGCCAAAGCGCCGGCTATTTGTTTCACCAAAATGGTGGTTTTATCGTTGGCTAATACGACTGAATGTCTTTCGTTTTCGGTGGAGGATTTGGGATGCCAGGCCACCAGGTATTTTCCTTCGTGGTACTGGCTATATTTGACGTCTCCGCTGATGGGATTACGGTTGACGTGCACGTTGGCCGGACTCATGAATATGCTTACTTGAATCCTTTTGTCCTTGAAATATTCTGTTTCTTCCGTTTCCTCAATCACCACTACCTTGCCGTCTGCGGGACAAATGATTTCTGAGGGATTGATGGTGAGCTTACGGTTGGGTATGCGGAAAAAGGAAATGATAAACAGAACCAACACCAGGGTAAGGAAAAAAATCAACCAGGCCAGGATGGGCACATGGGCACTGATAAACACAAAAGAAAGCAGGTTGATGAGGATGAAAGCCCCTGTTGCTATGGCAATGGATGGGTAACCTTCTCGATGAATGGTCATACGGTTCAATTTGGGTGCAAAACTACGATAATTATAAGGCGCTGAGTACAAAATACAAGTATACCAATGGGGTGGCCAGTAACAGGGAATCGAACCTGTCCATAAATCCTCCGTGTCCAGGCAAAATGCTGCCACTATCCTTAACACCAGCCATTCGTTTTATTTTGGATTCCAGGAGGTCCCCAGTGGTGCCGGCAATAGCAGCAATTACGGCAATGATTATCCAAACCTGGGGACGGTAGATACCCACGTAATAACCTATTAAAGTCATGACTCCTACGCAAAGGATGGCCCCTCCGGCGGTACCTTCCCAGGTCTTCTTCGGGGATATTTTGGAAAATGGTGTTTTGCCAATGAAGGAACCAACGATATAGGCCATGGTATCATTGATCCAAATGGAAAAAATCAAGGCGCAGGGCAATACAATGGGGTACACTATTTTTTGATAGGTGCTGGGATCATTTCCAAAAATGGAACTCATGTCCAGCAGGGTCTGTCCCAGATTCCGAAGCAGGATCATCGCCATCCAGGGCAAGGATAAATAAATCAGGCCGGCTAAAGCATACCATACATTTTTACCGCTGTGCTGAGGCTTCAGGATAATGCTTATCAATATCAACAAGAATCCTAGTGCCAAGCAGGCGTCTCCTATATAACCGGCATAGACCAATACGCCTTCAGTTGGTGGAATTCCCCTAAAGGCCCACCACATGCCTCCCCATCCAAAAATGGAAAAGCCAAGGGGCCAAAGCAGGGAAACACCGGTATAATCCGGATCAATTTTTCCCATCAGGGCCTGGAATTCTTTCCAGCAACCAAAATGAACCAGGGTAAACAGAAAGAAGAAAGACCATTGATTCCACAGTAAGCCGGCCATCATCACGAGCACAAAAATGATGGCGGACAGGGTGCGGGTCTTGAATGTTGCTACGTTTAAAGCCATTTTTGCGGGTTAAGTTTTCTCATCCAATATATTCCTGCCATAACCAGCATCAGACTGATCAAGGTATAGATGGCAGGTATGGTAAAATCGTCTCTGAAAAAAGGTGCTGGATTTCCTACAGGTTGGTGTTGCCTGAAATATTCATAAAGCACTTGGGATCCATTGTATACGAAATGCGCAATAATGGAGGGCCAAAGGCTACCACTATAGGCATAGAGATAACCCAGAATGATGCCCAGCACCACCCGTGGGAAAAAACCCAGGAATTGAAAGTGCAGGGCAGAAAATATAACGGCGCCCCAAAACACCGCTTTATGGATGTTTTTGGTTCCGCGGAAGAGGAGCTTTTGAAATACCCCCCTGAACAGGGCTTCTTCACCCAAGGCAGTAAAAAAGGCCATGACCAGCAGGTTTAAAAATAAACTTCCCGCCGTGGGCATTTTCAGCAGATTTTCAATGGCGCTGTCTTGTTGTTCTTCCGTTGTATGGATCCAGGTATCCACGCCTTTCATGGAAGTGGGTAGGTGCAGATGGGCATTCCAGTCGGTGAGTGCCTGTACCAATGGGAGGGATGCGAGCATGATACCGGCTGCAATAACATAGTACCAACCACTACGGGAATGGGAAAATCCAGCCTCCCGCAAGGGATGCCTATAGACCATCCCGGCATAGACCAGAGCGGGCAAAAGAAACAGTCCCAGGGAGTTGATGACCGCAAGTGCGTGAATGTCGTTGTTAGGCAAGGCAAGCGTCAATATGCCTAGAATGGCAAAGGTGGAAAATAGAATGGTCACCAACAATAACCATTGGAACCAGAGGGGTTTCTCCCATAAAGGGGGCTGAGTGGGCATAATTTCGTAAATTTACGCCCAAATTTATTCCTGCAAAACGAATGGTTAGAATAGGTCCCATAGAACTCCCTGATTCCCCGCTGTTATTGGCCCCCATGGAGGATGTCAGTGACCCTCCCTTCAGGGCCGTGTGCAAGGACAATGGGGCAGATCTGATGTACAGTGAGTTCATTTCCAGTGAAGGACTGATCAGGGATGCTATAAAGAGCCGTCAGAAGTTGGATTTCTTTGAATTTGAAAGACCTGTAGGCATACAGATCTTTGGTGGAGATGAAGAAGCCATGGCGCTTTCGGCACGCATAGTAGACGCCACTAATCCAGATCTGGTGGATATCAACTTTGGATGTCCGGTAAAGAAGGTTGTTTCAAAGGGGGCAGGGGCGGGCGTACTCAAAGACATAGACCTGATGGTCCGGTTAACCAAAGCCGTCGTGCAGGCCACCCGCCTGCCGGTGACCGTTAAGACAAGGTTGGGCTGGGACGAATCCTCACTCAATATTGAAGAAGTAGCGGAACGTCTCCAGGACGCAGGCATTAAGGCCTTAACCATACATGGTCGTACCAGAGCCCAGATGTACAAAGGTGAGGCTGACTGGACGCTGATTGCCAAAGTAAAAAACAATCCCCGCATACACATACCCATATTTGGTAACGGAGATATTGATGCGCCCGAAAAAGCCCTGGCATACAAAAACCGATATGGCGTGGATGGATTGATGATAGGCCGCGCGGCCATTGGGTATCCCTGGATATTCAGGGAGATCAAGCACTTTTTTGCCACGGGAGAACACCTTGCCTTACCCACCATTGAAGAAAGGGTCGACGTTTGCAAGAAGCACCTCCAGCTTTCCGTCCAATGGAAGGGCTCCGTATTAGGCATATTGGAAATGCGCAGGCATTATACCAACTATTTAAAAGGGTTACCCCATATCAAGGAATTCCGTACCCGATTGGTGACAGTCAAAACCATGGAGGAGGTTGAATCCGTGCTGGAAGAGATCAGGGTAAAATTTGCCGGTTACGTACCCCAAAGACATATGGTTGGGTTTTCGGGTGCCCAGGTAGAAGAACCCTCCTGCGCCTGGTAATGATGCCTATGGACCAGGAACTGCATATCGCCCACATGAAACAGGCTTTAATGGAAGCCCGGAAAGCCTATGAAGAAGGTGAAATTCCTATTGGCGCCGTGGTTGCCGTTGGAAGCAGGATCATTTCCAGAGGACATAACCAGGTCGAGCGCCTCAGTGATCCAACTGCTCACGCAGAGATCATAGCCTTAACATCTGCCTTTAATTTTTTGGGGAGTAAATACCTCCCTGATGCCACACTATACGTTACCATTGAGCCCTGCCTTATGTGTGCAGGGGCTTCGTATTGGAGCAAACTCGGAGGAGTTGTCTACGGGGCGCCTGATGGGAAAAACGGATATGGAAGGGTTTGCGGGGGCAATATCCCTTTTCATCCCAAAACCATTTTGCAAAATGGGGTTTTAGCGGAAGAATGCGCATTGTTAATGAAGTCTTTTTTCCAGGGTAAGCGTTGAGGCCCTATTTTTGGAGTCCATTTTCGGATCCATTCCAATTTAATCATTTTTAAATATCTTATCTATGGCTTTCACACTACCTAATCTACCTTACGCATTCGAGGCCCTGGAGCCGCATATCGATGCGCTGACCATGCAAATCCACCACGACAAACACCATCAGGCTTACGTAGACAATCTTAATAAAGCTATTGCAGGCACGCCCAATGAAGGGAAATCACTGGAAGAACTGGTTAAGGCCGCAGGTACCATCAGCCCAGCCGTTCGTAATAACGGTGGAGGCCACTGGAATCACTCTTTCTTCTGGGAAATTCTGGCGCCAAATGCAGGTGGTACTCCTGATGGAAAACTGGGAGAGGCCATTAACAGCACCTTTGGCTCCTTTGATGCGTTTAAGGAAAAGCTCGCTACATCCGGCGTAGGCCGTTTTGGTAGTGGCTGGGCCTGGTTGATTGTAAAGGACGGAAAACTGGAAATCTCCTCTACCCCCAATCAGGACAATCCCCTCATGGACGTGGCAGAAGTGAAGGGCACGCCTATCCTCGGAGTAGACGTATGGGAACATGCTTATTACCTGAAGTATCAGAATAAACGTGCCGACTACCTGAAGGCTATCTGGAACGTGATCAACTGGAAAAAGGTGGCTGAGCTGTATGCCGCAGCACACTAAATGATTCGGCGATTGGTATGAAAAAAGGCCGTGTGCAATATAAAAGTTAGCACACGGCCTTTTTCCCTCTTATGATGGCCCAATCGGATGCCCTACGGCCACCTCCGGTAAAGGTCGGCGAAGGTCCGTCACAGGCGGCTTTATAAGATGGATTCCAGTTCGCGCAGATGGGTGATGGTATAAGTCGGGTTCACCGCAGCTTCGGCCCCGATATGGTTGACAAATACACAGGCCATTCCCATATTGAGCGCACCTAGTATGTCCGCATCCTGGTTATCTCCGATCATAATGCTTTCGCCCAGGGCGGCGCCCGTTAGCTTTAACGCATATTCGAATATAGCCTTATTGGGTTTTACACTTCCGGATTTCTCCGAAGTAATGACCTCTTCAAAATATCCCTCCAGCCTGGAGTTGCGTAATTTTCTCCATTGTACTGCTTCAAACCCATTGGTGATCAAATGGAGTTTATAGCCCTTGTCTTTCAAGTATTGAAGGATTTCCAGGGCATACGGGAATAAATGTTGTTTGTCCGGCAACCTTTCCAGAAAAGCCGCACTCATTTTTCTGGCTAAAGGTTCAGATCCTATTTTGAAATCCAACAGGGTCCTCCACATCCGCTTCCACTTGAGTTCTTCTCCGCTGATATGCCCATGATGATACCTATCCCAAAGGATTTGATTGTGGTGCAAATAACTTTTATAAAAGGCATCAAAATCGTTAATGCCTGCTTCCTTTAACTGCAACACTTCATACAATTCTATGAGGGCTTCTTTGGCATTCTGGTCGAAATCCCACAGCGTATGATCCAGGTCAAAAAAAATATGTCGGTATTGCATAGCCAATTTGTAGATTGCGGTCACGCAATCTACAGCCTAAAATTTATTCCATCCATGAACGTAGTGATAACCGGAGGATCCAAAGGATTGGGCAGGGCTTTTGCAGAAGTATTCGCTGCCGGAGGCCACCACGTAGCCCTTTGCGCCAGATCTGAAACAGAACTTCAGGCGACGGCTTCTGCCTTAAGGGAAAAATTCCCCGCAGCCAAGATAGACGCCAAGGCCTTCGATCTCAGCACCAAAGAAGGAGCTGTTGTGTTCTCTTCATGGGTGGGAGTCGTATTTTCCAGGGTAGACCTCCTGATCAACAATGCAGGCAGGTTTTTGGGTGGAAATATTCACGACGAGCAAGAAGGTACCTTGGAGGCTATGATTAATACCAACTTGTACAGCGCCTATCACCTGACAAGGGCTTTATTGCCGGGCATGATCAGCCAGCGAAAGGGGCAGATATTTAATATTTGCTCGGTGGCTGGACTCAAGGCTTATCCCAACGGAGGAGCCTATAGCATAAGTAAATTTGCCCTTCTGGGCTTTTCCAGGAACCTCCGTGAGGAGCTGAAACCTTATGGTATCAGGGTGACGGCTGTGTGCCCCGGAGCCACCTATACCGCATCCTGGGAAGGGAGTGGAATAGATCCTGAGCGGATGATGGCTCCCGAAGACGTAGCCAATATGGTATATGCAGCTGCAAACCTGCCTGATAGGGCAGTGGTTGAGGACCTGATTATGCGCCCGGCTTTGGGCGATCTGTAAATGTATTTAACAGCATTTTAACCCTATCTATTCCAGCCTACCCTGTGGGCTATGTTTAAATTTGTGCACGTGATGAATCACTTGCGTATCTCATTACTGTTGACGTTAACCCTTGTTTTGGGTGCGGGCGCATCTGCTCAGGTATCCTTTACCGAAAAGGCTTCTCAGAAAGTCGTTGGGCAACAAGATGTGCTGGAGATTTCTTTTACCCTGGACGGGGTTTCAGAAGTGGACAATTTTGTGCCCCCTTCTTTCAGTCCTTTTCAGATAGCAGGGGGACCGTCTACCACCTCTGGCTTTAATCTGATCAATGGGAATGCCAGTAAGTATTATTCTGTCAGCTATTACCTCAAACCTTCCTCTGTGGGAAAGTTTACCATTGGCTCAGCTACGGTGGTTGTCAACAACCAGACCCTGCACTCCAATACCGTAAACGTGGAGGTGGTCAAGGGCACTACAGGCAATAGCGGGGCCCCTCCCCAAAACCCTTTTCAATCCATGATGGGGGGCTTTCCAACCATGCCGAATATGCCGGATCCGATGGGCGGTATGTCTCCAGCTGACTACAGGGATGAATATTTGAAAAAGGGGGAAAATGCGGACGAAAAGATCAAAAAGAACATGCTGGTAAAAATGTCCGTTACCCGCAATACTTGTTATGTGGGTGAGCCCATCGTGGCCACTTGTAAGCTATATTCCCGGCTTCCTTCCCAGTCCAAAGTCGTGGAACGTCCCTCCTTTAGCGGGTTCTCCGTATTTGAAATGGCTCAGCCCGAACAAGGGAACCCCTCCAGGGAAGTCGTAGGTGGGCGTCCTTATGATGGTTTTCTGATCCGCAAAGCCCAGCTATATCCATTACAAAGCGGGGACCTTACCATTGAGCCAGTGGAGTTGGATAACTCCGTGACTTTTTACAGGCAAGGAAAAGCACCAAAGACCCAGGCTCCCGCCGGCTCCGTTTTCGATCAAATGATGAAAGATTTTTGGGGTGACGGGGAAGTAGCAGCGGTACCAGAGAAGCACAATTTGAATTTAACCACGGAGCCTGTTGTTATTCACGTAAAGCCCTTGCCGGAAGCCGGTAAGCCGGCAGATTTTACCGGGGCCGTAGGGCAGTTCAGTATAGTTAGCAGCCTTAGTTCCACTACGCTGAAGACCAACGAAACCGATACCCTTACCCTGGTTGTCACAGGTACGGGGAATCTGCCCATGATTAATGCACCCAGCCTGCACGTGCCTTCGGGACTGGAATCCTACGATCCTTCAGCCAAAGAACAATTGGATCAAACCGTAGCCCCCATTAAGGGCCGTAAAGTTTTTTCCTATGTATTTACAGCGGTCTCAGCGGGTAATTATTCCATCCCTGCCATCAACCTGTCTTATTTTGATCCCCAAACGGCTTCCTATAAAACAGTAAGTGCAGAGCCCCTACTGTTGAAGGTATTACAAGGCCCTCAAAGGGTCCAACCCGGGGTCGAGCCTACCGGCGGATCGGTGGTCTCCAAAAGGCCCTGGATTTTGGTAATACTGGGAGGTATCATCCTTATTGGCCTAGCCTCCTGGATAGTACTGAGGAAAGGGAAAAAGAAAGACCTGAAACTGCCCACTCCGCAACCCACTCCAAAAGATGCGCCATCTCCATACGCCCCTCAGGCACTATGGGATACCAAGGTGCAACAAATGGCGCCTGCTGCTGTCACTACTTTTGAAGAGAAAGATTGGCTGGAAGACGCCAGGGAGAAACTCAAAACCGGTAACAGTGCGGACTATTACAGGTCATTGAATGCAGGGATCTGGGGATTCCTGCAAGACAGGTTGGATTTAAGTGGGGAAAGGAATAAAAACAAGGTATTGGAATTGATGGAGACAAAAGGATTTAGCCCCTTTGTCCGCGAAGAAACCAGACAGTTACTGGACGAATGTGAGTTGGCATTGTATGCCCCCGTTCAAAACCATACGGATATGCAACAGGCTATGGAGTTGGCAGAGCGCTTGCAGAAAAGATTCATGTATGACTTGAAGGTTTAATCGGTGAACTTGTAACCCACTCCCCTGGCTGAATGGAAGTATACCGGGTTTCTGGAATCCGTTTCGAAATACTTACGGAAATTAAGGATAAAATTATCTATGGTTCTGGTGGTGGGATAGACATTATATCCCCAGACTGATTGCAGGATCTTTTCCCTTGGTACTACCTCATTGCGGTTTTCTATCAGGAGCCTAAGCAGCATGGTCTCCTTTTTACTAAGGGTTAGCTTATCTCCTTTGAAATTGGTGGCCTCCTGGGCCTTGAAGTCTACTATATTATTTCCAAAGGTGTAGACAGCGGGAATGCTGCCTTTTTCCTGAAGCTTCTTGTTTTTCTCTATCATCTTCTGCACCCTGAGCAGTAGTTCCTCCAGATTGAAGGGTTTAGTGATATAGTCGTCAGCGCCTTTTTTTAACCCCAATACTTTATCGGCCGTCGTATTCCTGG
>CAJCIQ010000174.1 GCA_903970475.1 Beijerinckiaceae bacterium | reverse complement strand
CAGTTCAGCAGTAGGAAAATGAGGAAGAAAAAAACTCCGGTTATGATGAGCCATTTAACAAGAGTTTTTGTTTTCTTTGCTGTACCTTTTACAGACCATCGTGGCAACGGAAATGTGCTCATCTCGATTCAATATTTCAATTTAATCTTCTTCAAATGTAATCTCTGGCATTGACGTAAAAAAATGCAATGACTCCATTTTGTACCCATTCCAACCTTTAATATAAAACCTGTATGTCTTACCACCGCCCGCGTGTACACACGCTCCTCCGCTTCTGTGGGGGCCTGGCCCTATTGGGCCTAGTGCTTATCTCCTGTAATAGGAAAACGGTATCCCTTTCATACACCAATGCCAAGGGAGAGGTGCCTTCGTTAGGAAATCTAATTTTTCAGTTTGACAAGGATTTGGTGAAGGATTCCTTGTTGAATATCTGGGACTCTTCGGAATATATCTCCTTTGAGCCCAAGATCCCAGGGCGTTTCCGATGGGAAAACGCCGGAGAACTTATTTTCTCTCCTTCCCGGCCTTTGAGTCCGGCGACCAGCTATAAGGCGACGATAAACACAGCGGTGTTAAGACACACGGGATACGGCAGGTTGAAAGGAGGAGATGGGCTTTCCTTCCATACCGCCCCGCTACAGATACAGGACGTCAATGCTTTGTGGATGGTACAGGATGAGGCCTCCAAAGCCATATTGCCCCAATTGGAGTTGTATTTCAACTATCCGGTCAATCCTACGGCCTTAAAGGATAAACTGCACATACAGGTAGACGGAAAGGGTATAAACTACGACCTGCAAACCATTTCGGTTTCTGACAGGATCACCTTGAAATTGTTGGGGGTGCGAACGGAGGACAAGGATTATAAACTGCAAATCTCCATTGATAAAGGCATGCTGCCGGATGGAGGTGTAAACGGAACAGAGGATGTATTAACCTTCGGTTCTGGGATGGGATCTCCCTTTGTGCTGGGGGTTAACGATGTGAGCACCGACCACGATGGAACCACCGGAAACATTACGGTCAAAACCTCCCAGCAAGTGGACGTGTCCAACCTGGCCAGCTTTGTCAGCCTGGAGCCCTCCGTCAAATTTTCGGTATCTCCTACGGAAGATGGCTTTACCATCAGCAGCGAGGCTTTTGACGCAGAAACGCCCTATGTACTCAAAATTGCCAAGGGCCTCAGAGGTACCGTAGGCGGGGTTTTGCACGAGGATTACGTGAACAACGTTTCCTTTGGCAAAATGGCCCCCTCCATCAGCTTTGTCGGCTCTAAAGCCGTATACCTTTCTCAGAGAGGAGAAAAAAACATACAGGTTAAAATTGTAGGCGCTCCCCGCGTTCGGGTAATCATCTCTAAAATATATGAGAACAACCTGCTGATGGCTGGCCAGTACGGATACCAACCAAAAGATCCCCATACGCCCGGTGACAATAAGGATGAAGATGGAGAATATGAAGGTGATTACAGCAGTAATGATGACGACCCTAGTATACAACTGGGTGATATTATTTACGCAAAGGACATTGATACCCGAAGCCTGCCCAAATCTGGAAATACACGCGTATTCCATTTTGATATTGACGATAAGCTGCCGGAATTTAAGGGGATTTATCATATCATGATCCGCTCCGACAGCAACTATTGGGTAAGGGATGACCGGTTCATCTCCCTTTCCGATATAGGGTTGATTGCCAAACAAGGAAAGGACAGGATATTGGTATTTGCCAATTCCATCAAGGACGCTACCCCCATGGAGGGGGTGAATGTGGTGGCTTACGGAAAGAACAACCAGGTCCTGGGTATGGGCGCAACCAATGCGTCCGGTGTGGCAGATATTCCCTGCACCCGCAAGGAATTTGCAGGCTTTGCACCTGCCATGGTCATTGCCAAAACGGCTTCTGATTTCAACTACCTGCCCTTTTTGACTACAAGTGTAAATACCTCCCGCTTTGAAGTAGGGGGGAAACGTAGTAACCCCACGGGCCTGGACGCCTTTATTTATCCCGAACGAGACATATACAGACCTGGGGAGCAGGCTCATTTTGCGGTGATTATTCGCAGCACTGGCTGGCAGTTGCCAGGTAACCTGCCCCTGAAAATGAAATTCCTCATGCCCAATGGCAAGGAATTAAAAACCTTCAGGAAGAGCGTAGATGAAGAAGGCACCCTGGATGGCAGTGTGGATATCCCGGAAGCGGCAGTGACCGGAAGCTATACCCTGGAAGTCTATACCTCTAATGATGTATTATTGGGGAGCAAACCCTTCCGCATAGAAGAGTTTGTGCCCGATCGAATCAAAGTAACCGCGAAATTGGATAAGCCTGTCTTAGAGGCTGGACAGACCACTAACCTGTCCATAGATGCGGTCAACTTTTTCGGGCCACCGGCTGCTGACCGCAATTATGAGTGTGAGATCCAATTGAAGCAAGCTGTTTTTTCCCCTAAAGATCATAATGCCTATGATTTTGGGTTGGCCAATGCGAATACCTTTTTTGATAAAATCAACCGGGAAGGCAAAACGGATGATAAGGGTAAGGCTTCGGAAAGCTTTGTGGTTCCTGAGATGTATAAGAATATAGGTAAACTCAAGGCCACCTTTTATGCGACTGTATTTGATGAAACGGGTAGGCCGGTCAGCCGCAGCGCTACGGCAGATATCTTTACCCAATCGGTTTTCTTTGGCATTAAGGACGACGGGTACTATTATTATCCCTTGAATCAGGCCGTTCGGTTCCCCTTAATTGCATTGAATACCAAAGAGGCTGTAGTGAGTGCCCAAGCTAAGGTGGAGGTGGTAAAACATGAATACCGTACCGTGTTGAGCAAGGACGGGCCTTACTTTCGCTATGAATCGCAGAAGGAAGATAAGATAGTGGCTTCCCAGACCCTGACCATCAGTGGAGAAAACAGCAGCTTCCCCTTTGTGCCCCGCACTCCGGGAGAATATGAAATAAGGGTATCCATTCCTGGTAATGAAATCTACGTCAGCAAATCATTCTACTCTTATGGAAACTGGGGAATGGCAGACGACAATTCTTTTGAAGTAGACCGGGAGGGTCAAATTGATATTGAGCCTGATAAGGCTTCTTACCTCGTTGGAGAATCGGCCAAAGTGCTGTTTAAGACGCCTTTTGGTGGAAAAATGCTGGTAACTATGGAAAACGGAGATAAGGTTATCTCTTATCAATATGTCAATGTGCCCGACCGTTCGGCATCCGTTGATCTTCCCCTGACCAAAGACCACTTGCCTAATGTATATGTGACGGCTACTTTATTTAAGCCCCATGGCGTATCCGATATTCCCCTGACGGTGGCACATGGATTTAAGGGCCTGAGGGTAGAGGAAAAAGATCGTAAGATCAATATCCAGATTCTGGCGCCTGCCCAGGTGAGGAGCAATACCCACCAGACCATTAAGGTCAAAGCGGCCCCACATAGTTCCATTACCCTGGCTGCCGTGGATAATGGCATCCTACAAGTTACCGACTTCAAAACCCCTGATCCCTACCAGTGGTTTTATGCTTCCAGGGCCCTGGAGGTAAACGCTTATGACCTCTATCCGTTGTTGTATCCCGAAGTGGTTGCCAGGTTGAGCAGTACGGGTGGGGATGAAGGCCCGGAAATGGAAAAACGGGTCAATCCTATGCCCGCTAAACGCTTTAAATTGGTATCCTACTGGAGTGGCATTCAGAAAACGGACGCAAGCGGAGAGGCTAGCTTTGATATCGATATACCCCCGGCATTCAGTGGAGAAATTCGCTTTATGGCGGTGGATTCCAAAGACGCTTCCTTTGGTTCAGCCGATGCAGCCATGAAGGTGGCTGATCCTATTGTACTGTCTGTTGCGCTTCCCCGCTTCCTGAGCCCCGGAGATACGGTAAAGATGCCCGTTACCATTACCAATACTACCGCCAAAAGTACGACGGCTTCCGCCGGTCTTCAGGTATCTGGCCCCCTATCCATAGTGGGTGTTTCCCATGCGGAAGCCAACCTTGCTGCCGGTGCCGAACAACGGATCGTATTCACGCTGGCCGCAGAAAAGGCCATTGGCGCTGGGAAGGTGAAAGTGAAGGTGCAAGGGTTGGGTGAACAATTTGGCGATGAAACAGATATCAGCATACGTCCCGCCTCCACCCTACAGAAAATGAGCAGCAGTGGGGTGCTGAGCGCAGGTACACATGCATTGACCATCGGTACAGGAGATTTCATTCCGGGGAGCGGAGATTACAGGCTTATCCTCAGCAGGAACCCTGCCATGGCCTTAGGGAGCCAGTTGCAGTACCTGGTTGAATATCCCTATGGATGCACGGAACAAATGGTGTCCACAGCTTTCCCGCAATTGTATTATGAGGACTTAGCAGGATTGATGAACCTGCATGGGTCTGCCCGTTACACCAATGCCGCCTCCAACATTTTGGAAGCCATACGCAAGATTAAGATGCGTCAGCTCTACAATGGAGCCATCACTTTGTGGGATGGAGAGGATACGGAGAATTGGTGGGCAACCGTATATGCGGCTCATTTCCTCCTGGAAGCCCAGAAGGCAGGATTCGATGTAGACAAGTCTTTGATAGAATCTATACTAGCTTACCTCAATACCCGGTTAAGGAACAAATCTTTGGTAGCATACTATTATAACCGGGATCAGCAAAAGAAGATAGCGCCTAAAGAAGTGGCCTATAGCCTATATGTACTGTCCCTGGCCGGACGCCCCAATGTAAGCGCCATGAACTATTACAAATCCAACGCTGGCTGGCTGGCTTTGGATAGCAAGTATTTGCTGGCGGCTGCTTATGCCATGGCCGGAGACAAAAATGGATTTAAGGAACTATTACCCTCCAACTGGACGGGGGAAGTTTCGGTGGCTCAAACAGGGGGTAGTTTCTACTCTGACATCCGGGACGAAGGCATAGCCCTTAATGTTTTATTGGACGTGGATCTCCGTAATCCACAGGTGCCGGTCATGGCCAGGCAATTGTCCGACTTGTTCCGGGAACGTAGCTGGTATAGTACCCAGGAATGTGCTTTTGGCTTTTTGGCTTTGGGTAAATTGGCCAGGGCTAGCGCGCAATCCACGGCAACGGCTAGCGTTAGTGTGGGTGGCAAAACGATCGGAAGCATGACGGGTGCTCCAGCGAAATGGACAGCAGCTCAACTCAAGGGCACCCAGACCAACGTGACTGTTCAGGGCAATGGCGCACTCTACTATTGGTGGCAAGCCGAAGGCATCAGTGCTTCCGGTGCTTACAAAGAGGAGGACAATTATCTACATGCCAGACGTAAATTCTTTGATCGTTCCGGCCATGAGATCAGTGGAAATATTTTTAAGCAAAACGACTTGATCATCGTTCAGTTGACCCTGGAAAAAAGTTATTCCGGCAGTGTCCAAAACATCGTTCTAACGGACTTGCTGCCCGCAGGCTTTGAGATCGAAAATCCACGTACCAAGGACATACCAGGTATGGACTGGATTAAAAATGCCGATGAACCCACGGCCATGGACGTCAGGGATGATAGGATCAATTTGTTTGTCGATATGAATGAGTCCAAGCAAGTTTACTATTACGCGGTCCGGGCGGTGTCACCAGGCATCTACCACATGGGGCCAGTCAGCGCCGATGCGATGTACAATGGGGACTATCATTCTTACAACGGAGCCGGGACTATCGTGATTAAGCCTTAGCCTACATGCTACACTTGGGGTACTTCCGGAAACGCTCGGCCCTACCGCAGAACTGGGCCACTGGGCAGGGTGTCTGGGCCATCTGGAAGGAGCGGAAAGCTGCCGCAGGTATCTTACCTTTGCGCGCTTATGGCTACGATGACAAAGGTTACGTTGAAGCGCAAGATCGCGCCGAGAATTGCGAACGGGCACCCCTGGGTATTTGCCAATGAAGTGCAAACCATCCAGGGTGAAGTGAATCCAGGGGATATAGTAACAGTGGAAACCCACGATGCCAAGTATGTGGGAACGGGGTATATCAATCCCCAATCGCAAATCCTGGTGCGTATCCTGAGCAGGGATCGCAATGAAGTCATCAATGAGGCCTTCTTTCACAAGCGCATAGCTAAAGCTTGGGAATACCGGCAAAAAATTGGTTATACGGAGAACTGTCGGTTGATTTTTGGTGAGGCAGATTATATGCCAGCCCTGATCATCGATAAATTCAACGATTATTTTGTGATCCAGACCCTGGCCCTGGGGATGGACAAATGGAAGGCCGCCATGGTGGACGCGCTCAATCAGATCTTTAAACCCAAAGGCATTTACGAACGGAACGATGTGCCGGTCAGGGAGTTGGAAGGCTTGCCCCAGATCAAGGGCTTTTTGAGTGCGCCCTTTAATCCTCAGATTGTTATCCAGGAAAATGGGTTGAAATTCCATGTAGATATTGAAAACGGGCAAAAAACAGGATACTTCCTGGATCAGCAGGATAACCGACGTCAGATCCGTCATATTGTTAAGGATGCCGATGTGTTAGAAGCATTCTGCTATACCGGAACTTTCTCGTTGCATGCTGGTCACTATGGGGCAAAAAGTGTATTGGGGTTGGATATATCCGAAAATGCAGTGGCCCAGGCCCGCAAAAATGCCGGCCTCAATGGACTGGAGGAGATTTGCAAGTTTGAAGCGGTCAATGCTTTTGATGCGTTGAAGGCCTGGTCTAAGGACGGGCGCCAATACGATGTAGTCATGCTGGATCCTCCCGCTTTCACCAAAAGCAGGGAAAACATACAAAAAGCCATTACGGGTTATAAAGAAATTAACCTACGAGGTTTGAAGTTGGTAAAACCAGGTGGTTTCCTGGTTACGGCTTCCTGTACCAACCTGGTTCCTCCAGATCTGTTCCTGGAAATCATCGGGATGGCAGCCAAAGATGCGAGACGTAATCTGAGGCAGGTAACTTTCAGGGCTCAATCCTCTGATCACCCGATTATCTGGGGTATGGAAAACACCGAATACCTTAAGTTCCTGATCGTCCAAGTGTTATAAGTGGATCTAATTGCCCGAGGGTAGAAGTAGCTGGACGTGAGGAAGACAAAAAAATAGCTGAATCCTCGGCGCCCCAATTCTGGAGTCAACGGCATGCAATACCTGGAGTCAGCGGAACTCCATTCCTGTAAAACAGGGTTGAAGGTTATTTAGCAACTTGGAATTTGCCTGTATCTATGATATCCCCCTTAGGATTTCTGATTTGATAAATATAGGTGCCCCTATAATAATCATTCACCGACAGCGTTAGTTTAGTCGGCATGGAAGTTGTTTCATAGACCTTCTTGCCAATGAAATTAAAGATTACCAGTGTGTTGGCCTTATCGTAGTCCTTTTGGTACTCGAAATTGATAATGGTTACAGCGGGAATGGGGTATACTTTAACAACCTTGTCGGACTCGTCTTGATTGGGAAAGGTGGAAGTTTGTGCATGAAGCATCCTGGGGGCCAAAAGGGCTCCAAAGAGGAATGCAAATATGATGGCGACGCTTCTCAACGGATATTAGGGTACATTATTGTCTACTTAAAGATACTATAAATGCTTCTTTTTTTTCACATTTTGTTCGCACTTTTCCCTAAAAATCAGGGGATAAGGTATATATACCCCCAAATTTGCCCCGTGCGTAGTCTAAAAAGACATCAGGATTAAGGGATTCTCCTGTAACCTTCCTGCATAAATCTTCACTGTCATAAAAACGCCCGTATTGGTGGATATGCGCTCTTAACCAGCCCAATAGGGATTGATAGTTTCCAGCTTTGATCTGAGCCTCCAGGTCTGGAATGGCCGCTTTGGAGGATTGACTGAACTGAGCCGCATACAAACTTCCTAATGTATAGGTGGGAAAATAGCCAAAGCTCCCGTGGCTCCAATGTACATCCTGTAAACAACCCCTGCGGTCGTCGGGTACGTCAAGGCCCAGGTACTTTTTATAGTGCTCATTCCAGAAGGCCGGAATATCCTTGGTGCTCAGACTTTTATCCATCAGCCTTTTTTCCAGCTCATAGCGGACAACGATATGGAAATGATAGGTCAGTTCATCCGACTCTGTACGAATCAAAGAGGGCTCTACCCGGTTGATTCCCTTGTAGAATTGCTGAGGGGTGACCTCCTTAAAATGCGCAGGAAAATGCTCCAGCAACACCGGCCAAAGGCTTTCCCAGAAGACCAGACTACGACCAAGGTTGTTTTCCCATAACCTGCTTTGGGATTCGTGGATGGATAAGCTACAAGCCTCACCTAGTGGCAATCCATATTGGGTCTCAGGAAGGCCTTGTTCATATAAGGCATGCCCACCTTCATGGATGCAGCTCCAGGTCATGGAAGTAAAGTCCGCCTCGTTGATCCTGGTGGTTACGCGTACGTCTTTGGAGGAGAAATTGGTGGTGAAGGGGTGCTCTGATTTATCCTGACGGGCAGCATCAAAATCCAATCCCATTTTCCGAAGCACGGCCAGCCCAAAGGCCCATTGCTGCTGGGCGGGAAAATAACCATGTAGGAAAGAATTGTCCACCTGGGGGGCTTCACGCACTTTATCCAGGATTTTTTGCAGAGAGGGAACCAGTTTGCTGAACAGGTCGTCCAGCCAGCGTACGGTACTCCCTTTTTCGTAATCGTGCAACAGTGCATCGTAGGGGTGATCTATATACCCTTTTCTATCTGCTTCCTCCCGTTTCAAAACGACGAGTTGATCCAGGACTGGCGCAAAAATGGAAAAATCATTAGCCGCCCGGGCAGCCATCCAGGCTTGAAAGGATTTACTCACGGTTTCAGATAAGCGACGTACAAATGCGGGAGACAGGCGTTTTTCCTTTTCATAATCTTCCAGGGAACGAATTACATTCTTAGCTTCTGTGGGACCCAGACCTGGATGATCGGTCAGATCCCGGATCAACTGACCCAGGGCAGGGTCTGTAAATCGTTCATGGGCCGTTTGGCTCAACGTGGCCAATTGCCTGGCCCTGGCGTCTTCCCCCTTTACGGGCATATAGGTTTCCTGGTCCCATTGCAAAACGGCCGCACTATAACGGAAGTCGGCCACTTGCTGCATGCGTTCTTTGTACTCGAGGTATGCGGACATAAAAAGGATTGAGTGGTTAGCGGGAATGACGGCAAAAATAAGGGAGGTCTGGGAAGGTTCCCGCAAATAGACTTAAAAGATCGGTAAACATAGTATGAAGGAATCCAGTCTAACCTTATCTTACCAAATATTCAAATCGTTTTATACCGTATGAACAGGCTGAACCTAATCTGGATATGTCCTTTATTGTTTGTTTCTATATCCCTCAGTGCCCAGCATCGACTCCCGCTGGACAGCGTTTGCCGGATTTTATCGGATAGTTTCCCTCATGAATCCGTATACCTGCACATGGACAAAGACCGGTATATGGCCGGAGATACCGTGTGGTTTAAGGCTTATCTGACCTCCGGTATTTACCCGTCTACGGTTGGAAGTACGGGCTTAAGGGTGGCATTGTTTAACAGTGCCGGGTCCATCGTGGAAGAGAAGTATTATCCCATTATCAATGGGAAGATCTCCCTTGGGGATATAGAACTCAAGGATTCCCTTCCTCAAGGATTATACACCATCCGTGCGCATACGGACTATATGAGCAATTTTGACCCTGTTTTTTTCTTCCACTATACTTTCCCGGTTTATGGGGTAAGCGGTGGAAGTGGACAAGCCAAAAAGGCGGCGTCTCCGACGGGGAATCCGGCTGCGGCTGTAAGTGGCAGCAATACGCAGGCGTCGGGTACCGGAGGGGACCTCGACATTCAATTCCTGCCAGAGGGGGGCTCCGCGGTAGAAAATGTGTTGACCAACGTTGCTTTCCGGGCTACGGACGCCCGGGGTCTTCCGGTTTCCATTAAAGGGAAAGTAGTAGACGATCTGGATACCCTTGCTTCAGATTTCACGACCATTCACGATGGAATGGGTTCTTTTCAGTACATCCCCTGGAAAGGAAGGACCTATACGGCTATAGTGGAAACGCCTGCTGGGCAAAAACGCATCAGCCTGACTCCGGCAAACCCGGACGGAGTGGTGCTTAATACCAGAACAACCGAGAATGGGGTTGGATTTATACTCAGGGCAGACACCTTGAGTAAATATATTCACCAGAAGCTCACTGTTTTGGGAACTATGTATGGTCAAATGGTCTATCAGGCCAAAACGGAACTTACCAGTGAGGCCAATGAGATCGGCGGCTTTATTCCTACCAAAGACTTCGTTACGGGCATCCTGACAGTTACCGTCCTGGATGCCGATGGGATCCCCCTGGCAGAGCGGGTAGCCTTTATCCGGCCTACGGACGTCCGATTAAAAGCTGCCTTATCCACAGATACCCTCAACCTTACCACCAAAGGATACAATGCCTGGAACCTGCACATTCAAGACAGTGTAAGGGCCTATTTATCTGTATCCATAACGGATGCCGATGCTTATGTCCCTCTGGACAATGGCCCAACCATTCTGAGTGGCTTGTTGCTCAGTGGAGAGCTCAAGGGGCAGGTTTATCACCCAGGTTGGTATTTTAGCGGAAGCCCGGACAGCACCGGGGCTGCCCTGGATCTGGTGATGCTGACCCATGGATGGAGGCGCTATGATTGGAAGGCTTTACAGGAAGCGCATTTTCCCCAACTTAAATACAGTGGCAGGAATTACCTGACCTATTCTGGACAGGCCTTAACGGAATCAGGGAAAAAGGTAGTCAGTAATACCTTGCTCATCCTGTTTTTGAAGACCAATGATTCCACTAAAACGCCTCTTTTCACCCCCCTGGACTCCCAGGGTCATTTTACCCTTAACCAGTTGGTCTTCTTTGATACAGCCCAGGCTTACTTCCAGGTCAATAAAAAGGGGTATGCGGGAACCAATGTGCAGTTGCGCATGACGCCTTCTCCCTTTTTCCCGTTGAACCCCGAGGAAGTCAGAGGGGTGGTCTTCCCCCAACCAGCCTCAGACACGACTTTTGTCGGATCTAGTAACCGGGAAGCTGATTTACTGGCGGGGTTAAGGCGCTTGCAAAAAGCAAAGGAATTAAAGGAGATCATCATCAAAGGGCATAAGAAGACTGCTATAGAGGAGTTGGATGAAAAGTATGCCAGTGGACTGTTTACAGGAGGTTACAGTCGGGATTTTGACCTGATCAATGATAAAAGCGCGGTGGCCTACATGGATGTATTGTCTTATTTGCAAGGAAGGGTAGCGGGCGTAATGATCTCTGGTGCTCCGCCCAATATGTCGGTGCGGTTCAGAGGGGGTACCCCTGCTTTTTTCTTGGATGAAATACCCACCACTATTGATGTACTGGAGACCATACCCGTACCGGATATTGCCTATGTAAAAGTGTTTGACCCACCATTTGTGGGGGCGGCCGGAGGCGGAGGTAGCGGGGCTATTGCCGTGTATACCCGTAAAGGAGGAGATGTCAGCGTCAATGATCCGGGACTCAACCGGCTCACCCTGATGGGGTACAATAATTTTCGTCAATACTACGCACCGGTGTATACCTCCAAAGACCTGGGACCTGGCGCTACGCCGGATTACCGGATAACGCTGGACTGGTTGCCTTACCTGTTTGCCGGCCCTGGAGTGGAAACCCTTCCCATCCGATTCTTCAACAATGATGCTGCCCAACACCTCCGGATTGTGGTGGAAGGGTATGATGATGCTGGTAAACTCCTGCATTTTGAGCGGGTTGTCGAAAAACCGTAGCTTCGGGATACATGCGGATTGCAGATATTATTCAGGTACTGGAAAAGTTTGCCCCTCCTTCCCTTCAGGAAGACTTTGATAATGCAGGGCTGCTTATTGGGGAGGCGACGGCAGACTGCACAGGGGTGCTGGTCACCCTGGACGCAACCGAGGCCGTTATAGCGGAAGCGATAGAAAAAAAATGCAACCTGGTCGTTGCCTACCATCCCATCATCTTTAAAGGTTTGAAGCGGATCACGGGGAAAACCTATGTGGAAAAGACCGTCCTCAAAGCCATATGCAGTGGGATTGCTATTTACGCCATACATACCAACCTGGATAACGTACAAGGGGGTATGAACACTAAAATAGCCTCGGTAATAGGATTACAACAGGTAGTACCCCTGATCCCAAAGGCGGCCTTATTGAAGAAACTATTTGTTTTTGTGCCTCAAACCCATAAAGACCAGGTAAGGGAGGCCATCTTCGGCGCTGGGGGAGGACATATAGGAAAGTATTCGGATTGCAGCTTTAATACAGAGGGTACAGGTACTTACAAAGCGGGGGAGGGAGCCCAACCTTTTCTGGGACAAATAGGTCAGTTACACCAGGAGTCGGAGGTCCGTATAGAGATCGTATTCCCTTCCTGGTTAGAAGGATCCATCCTCAAAGCCATGATGGACGCCCATCCCTACGAAGAGGTTGCCTACGACCTGGTGACATTGGATAATGTCATAGGAAATGTAGGAAGTGGTTGGGTGGGGAACTTGCCTGAAGCCGTGACAGAGGAGGCCTTTTTGAAACACTTGAAAAATGTTTTTCATTTGAAAGTGATACGACATTCCCCCCTTCTGGGAAAGCTCGTCCAAAAAGTGGCCCTTTGTGGAGGAGCCGGCAGCTTCCTGTTGGGAGCCGCCCGGAGTGCCGGGGCAGATTGGCTGGTGACGGCTGACTGCAAATACCATGAGTTTTTCGGGGCGGAGGATCGTATCGTACTGGCCGACATTGGACACTATGAGAGTGAGCAGTTTACCACGGACTTATTGATTGACATTTTGAGGGAAAAATTTGGTACCTTTGCGCTCTTGCGATCGCAGGTCCGGACAAATCCGGTCCATTATTTTATATAAATCTTTAATAATCATATGGCTACTGTCAAAGATTTCTCAGTTGAAGAAAAGCTCACCTCACTCCTGACCGTTCAAAAAGTGGAGAGCAAGCTGGACGAAATACAGGTGCTGAAAGGGGAGTTGCCCATGGAAGTTAGCGACCTTGAAGATGAAATTCAGGGGTTGCATGCCCGTAAGCGCCGTATAGAAGAAGAAATCAATGGTATTCAGGAATTCATCAATCAGAAAAAGGAGCTCATCAAAGAATCCGAAGCCCTGATTAAGAAATACGAGAAGCAAAGCACCAACGTCAAGAACAATCGTGAGTTCGAAGCCGTTAATAAGGAAATTGAAATGCAGACCCTGGAGGTGAAACTCGCAGAAAAGCATATCAAAGACGCTAACGAAGAAATCACGGAAAAAGCCAGGCACCTGGAAACGGCTAAAAAGGCCATCAGCAATAAAGAAGGTGTACTCAACGCCAAGAAGGGAGAATTGGAAAAGATCATTGCTGAAACCGAAAAAGAAGAAACCCACTACCGCAAACTGGATACAGAAGCCCGTACCAAAGTGGACGAACGTCTGTTGGCCAGCTTTGACCGCATCCGTAAGAATTACCGCAATGGACTGGCGGTAGTGCCCATCGTGCGTGACGCCTGTGGTGGTTGCTTCAATGCCATCCCTCCTCAACGTCAGAGCGATATCAAACAACGTAAGAAAATCATTGTCTGCGAAAACTGCGGCCGTATCCTGGTTGACCAGGAATTGACCGAGAGTGTAGAGGTGAAATAAGCCTGCGCGGCCACCGGAAATATCCGGGCCCTCGCCGACAGCATAAACGCATTTGCCGGGTTAAAACCCATAGTAACCGGCCGTATCATTTGCGGCCGGTTTTTTGTATGCCTGATTTATCCCATCTTTGTTCAGGAGAGTTATACGAGTATGCGCATATTGTTAACCGTTATCTGCTTTGGTTTTTGTGGAGCCTTGAGGGCGCAGAAAGTTTTTGACTTCAACCCGCGTTGCCAGGAGGCCTACCACGAGATCCTTTCCTTACGCATCGATTCAGGTGTTAAGCTCCTGGAAGCAGAGAAAAAAGCAAACCCCAACAACCTCATCCCTTTTTTCCTGGATAATTACGTGGATTTCCTGGAATTGTTTTTCAACGAGGACCCTAAAGAATACGCCCAAAAATCACCGCATAAAGATGAACGCCTGGCCTTGATGGAAGAAGGGCCTGAAAACTCTCCCTTTTACCAATTCACGCGGTCCATCATCAATTTCCAGTGGGCGGCCGTGGACATTAAGTTCGGCGGTAATGTCAGCGCAGCGTGGGGTGTTCGGCGGTCCTACCTGCAAATAAAAGACAACCAACATCGCTTTCCCCAGTTTACCCCCAACCAAATGATTTATGGGGCCATGCAAACGGTGATGGGTGTTACCCCCGATGGCTATAAATGGGTTGCCAACATCATGGGCTTGAAAGGAACAGTGAAAGGAGGTATGGCCATGGTCAACGCCTTCATGGGATACAATGATCCTTGGGCCAGGGTGTTCAGGGATGAAGGGATATTCTATTATACCTACCTGAAGTTTTATATACTTAATGAAAAGTTGGAGGTATTCCGGTTTATTGAACAGCAACACCTGGATACCGTAAATAATCATTTGTTTGCCTATATGGTGGCTAACCTGGCTTTAAATAACCATAGGGCTGATATTACAGAAGCCATTATAAAAGGACGCAATCAGTCCGCTGACTACCTGCCTACCCCCATCTGGGATATGGAAATGGGCTATGCCCGCGTGGATCATTTACAGAAGGATGCCAATGTGTATATGGAAAGATTTCTGACGGCCTATAAGGGGGAGAATTACGTCAAGGATGCGGAGCAAAAGCTAAGTTGGTATTATTATCTGCAAGGCAATATGCCCATGGCCAACAGGTATAGGAATTTGGTCCTCAGTAATGGTGCTGCCAAAAACGAAACAGATAAGAATGCCCTTAGGGACGCCCAATCAGGTGTATGGCCCAATAAACTGCTACTTCAAGCCCGTTTGCTCAGTGATGGGGGGTATAACCATGAGGCCCTCAATGTTTTATCGGGTAAGAGTTCGGGCGATTTCCAGACGACGGTGGATAAATTGGAGTTCTC
Source organism: Beijerinckiaceae bacterium (assembly GCA_903970475.1). GTDB lineage: Bacteria > Bacteroidota > Bacteroidia > Chitinophagales > Chitinophagaceae > Dinghuibacter. The sequence goes on along the minus strand of CAJCIQ010000174.1, from coordinate 22,082 downwards.
TTACAGGCTGGGTAGAATCTATGATGAGCTGGGAAGGGAAGATGATGCCATGGAAGCCTATCTGGTAGCCATTAAAATAGGGGAAAACCGACAGGAGTATTTTGCCGCCAGGGCCGCCTGGCAAATCGGCAATATCTACGAACGCAAAGGCAATAAGGCCATGGCCGTAGTGTTCTATAAGCGTTGTATCAGCATGCCTGATCACGAGTATAAAAATTCCCTGGACCAATGGGCCAAAGCGGGGATAGCCCGATGTCAGGGCAGTTGACTATATTTACACCCCTGAATTTTCCCCATGCTGCAACAATTGCATATCCTCAATTACGCCATTATCGATGAGCTGGAAGTGAGCTTTGGAGCTCAGTTAAACATCATCACCGGTGAAACCGGTGCTGGTAAATCCATACTTATGGGTGCCTTAAACCTGATCCTGGGGGAGAGGGCAGATAGTGCCGTGCTGGTTGATAAGGAAAAGAAATGTGTGATAGAAGGGACCTTCAAAACAAGCGCTGAACAGGTCTTGAACTATTTAAAAGAAAATGACCTGGACGAAGCCGATAGCCTGCTCATTCGAAGGGAGATCAATGCTTCCGGTAAATCCAGGGCTTTTATCAATGATACCCCTGTTACCCTTTCCCAATTGCAAGACCTGGCCACCAAACTGGTGGATCTCCACCAACAATTCGATACCCTGGACCTGGGGAAAGCAGACTTTCAAAGAGAAGTAATAGATGCTTTAGCCCAGACGGGAGCCTTACTTAATCAATATAGGACAGCCTACGGGCAAGCCCAGGCTGCCCAAAAGAAATGGGCTGCCCTAAAGGCCCAGCAAGAAGCTTTTGCCAAAGAAGGAGATTATCTGAAGTTCCTTTATGAAGAACTCTCTGAAGCGGGGTTTAAGGAACAGGAAGTGGAAGAGTTGGAAAATGAAGCCAAATTACTAGAGCACTCAGAAGGTATCAAAGGCGCCCTGTCCACTGTTTGCTATGCACTGAGCGAAGGGGAGCAGCCTATGGTGCAGCAATTAAAATCACTACTGCATCAATTGGAGGCCTACCGGCAATTATTGCCAGGACTTCCTGCTTTGATAGAACGTTTGAATAGCGTTCAGATTGAATTGCAGGATATAGCCGCTGAATTGGAAGGCATGCAGGAACAAGTATCTTATGATCCCAGACGGGCGGAGACCATCAATGAACGCTTGTCGGTGGGATATAAGTTATTGAAGAAGCATGGCCTGCGTGATACAGCAGGGTTGCTGAATTTACAGCAGGAAATTTCTATCAAGCTACAGAACGTTTTGCACCTCGATGAAGATATTGTTGCTGCTCAAAAAGAGCAGGAGCGTCAAGCCAAAGCAGCCACTGACCTGGCGGTCCAACTTACTAAAAAGAGGACGGACGTGCTGGCGGCCTTCGAGAAGCGGGTGAATGAATTATTGGCACGGGTAGGTATGCCCAATGCTCGGTTGAAAGCCCAACTCAAAGCAGGGCCATTAGGGCCTTATGGGGCAGATCAGATAGAGTTCCTCTTTGATGCCAACAAAAGCAACCGGTTTGAACCCATACGCAAAGTGGCCAGTGGTGGGGAATTGAGTCGTCTGATGCTGAGTATTAAATCCCAGGTAGCGGGAAGCATGCAAATGCCCACCCTGATCTTTGATGAAATCGACACAGGCATCAGCGGGGAAGCTGCCCGCCAGGTGGGTATCATTATGAAGGAACTGGCTGCGGGGCATCAGGTCATCTGCATCACTCACCAACCACAGATAGCCGCAAAAGCGGATGCGCACTACTTCGTATACAAGCAGGAAGAGAATAACGTCATTCGTACCCGGGTGCGTCAGCTCAAAGAAAAAGAACGGGTGGAAGCCATTGCCCGTATGCTCAGTGGAGAACAATTGAGCGAAGGAATTCTCAAAGTCGCCCGGGAAATGATCTTGAATTGATGGGGATCATTATCTTTGGCCCCGGGCAATCGGCTTTTCGGTTGCGGTTAACTCTATAAAGCAATTAATATGGCCTATAATTTATTAAAAGGCAAGAAAGGAATCATCTTCGGCGCATTGGATGAAAACTCCATCGCGTGGAAAGTGGCGCTGCGCTGCCACGAAGAAGGAGCTCAGATCGTACTTACCAATGCTCCGGTTGCTATGCGAATGGGAGAAATTAAAAAATTGGCTGAACACTGTGGCAATGCGCCTGTGATTGGTGCGGACGTAACCAGCATGGAGGATATCCAAAACCTGTTTACCCAAGCCATGGACCATTTTGGAGGGCAAGTAGACTTCATCCTGCACTCTGTTGGCATGAGCGTAAACATGCGTAAAGGAAACCCCTATACCGATCTCAACTACGACTTTACACATAAAACCTTTGACATTTCTGCCATGTCCTTGCATAGGGTGCTTCAAACCGCCTATAAAATGGACGCCATTGCAGAATATGGTAGCGTGATAGCTCTTACCTATATCGCTGCACAAAGGGTATTCCCCACGTATTCCGAAATGGCCGATGCCAAAGCGCTGCTGGAAAGCATCGCCCGCAGCTTCGGATATCACTACGCCAAAAAGAACAAAGTGCGCGTCAATACCGTATCCCAGTCTCCTACCAAAACCACTGCCGGCAGCGGCGTGAAGGGATTTGATGGATTCCTGACGTATGCGGAGAAGATGAGTCCGCTGGGGAATGCCACGGCTCAGGATTGCGCCAATTACTGCGTGACCTTGTTCAGTGACCTTACCCGCATGGTGACTATGCAGAACTTATTCCACGATGGAGGGTTCTCCTTGACTGGCGTGAGCGATGACATCATCGAACAAATGGAAAAATAGGGAGCTGCATCCACAAAAGGCCGCACCGCGGCCTTGCCCGAAGGGCCATCATTAGACGTATTGTGGTGGTAACCTAGTTTAATCCGACTGGTTACCACCACAATACAAAGCCGCCAAAGTTATCTACTTTGGCGGCTTTATTATTTGCATTGGCTTTCCTTCCGACTGGCGGCTTTCAAGAATAGATAAGGTTTATACGGTACGGTAAGTCCCGTCAGTATTCATCCTCATTAAAGAAGAAGTCCTCCTGACTTGGATAATCCGGCCAAATGTCCTCTACCCCTTCATAGATTTCACCCTCATCGTCCAATTCCTGCAAGTTCTCTACTACTTCGATGGGCGCCCCGCTACGAATGGCATAGTCTATCAGCTCGTCTTTAGTAGCCGGCCAAGGTGCGTCTTCCAGGTAAGATGCTAATTCTAATGTCCAAAACATGGGTTATCGCCTTTTTATATTTTTCGCAAATGTAAAGTTTAAAGTGAGATTTGCAACACCCCAGGCCGGAAAGGCTATTAAATATTGTATATTTTTTTACTATTTATAGCGTAATTACCTAAGGATTAAAGCATACGTTTGCAAAAACTCTGATGTTGGTCATGTTAAGAGCGGAGCAAATTGTTAAGCGTTATGGGGACCTAACGGTACTCAAGGGGGTTAACCTGGAGGTCAAAAAGGCGGAGATCGTCTCCATAGTTGGTTCTTCTGGGGCAGGGAAAAGCACGCTTTTACACATACTGGGGACACTTGATACTCCGGATTCAGGCGCCATTACCATCAGAGATACCCGTGTGGATCTCCTCAAACCCAGGGCCCTGGCCGTGTTCCGCAATACGCATATCGGTTTCGTATTTCAGTTTCATCATCTGTTACCTGAGTTTTCGGCCCTGGAGAACGTCTGTATTCCGGGATGGCTGGCAGGTACCCGTAAATCCGCCGTTGAAGTCAGGGCCCGTCAACTGCTGAAGAGCCTGGGACTGGCAGAAAGGGCTGACCATAAGCCCCATACCTTATCGGGAGGGGAAGCCCAACGGGTGGCCGTGGCCAGGGCCCTCATCAATCAACCGGATGTCGTATTTGCCGATGAGCCCACCGGAAACCTGGATTCTATCAGGGGGAAGGAATTGCACGATTTATTCCTGCAACTCAGGGCAGACCTGGGTCAAACCTTTGTCATCGTTACGCATAATGAAGAGCTGGCCCAAATGAGTGACCGGGTGATCCATATGAAGGATGGACTGGTTGCTGAAGATGGGGGTATTAAGGATTTACCCTGGGCCTCCAAGTGATTTCCGGGAGGTTCCACTCAAAAGCAGTAAACCGGGCCAGCACAAATAAGTAATCACTGAGCCGGTTCAGGTACTTGATGACCATGGGTTCTACAAAAGCACCGGTCTCCTGGAGTCTTACGGCATTGCGCTCTGCCCTGCGGCATACCGTACGGGCAATATGGGCGGTAGATACAGCGGGATGCCCTCCCGGAAGAATGAAATATTTTAAGGGAGGCATCTGGGCGTTCATCTCATCGATGGTCTGCTCCAATAATGCAATATCTGATTCTTTGAGGTCTGGAACTTTAAGTTTGGGTTCTTTATCCGGATCACAGGCTAAGGCAGAACCTACTGTAAATAATCTGTCCTGGATTTCTTTTAAGAGCTCAGTTGGTGCTTTCTCACCTGCATTGAGCAGATCTGAGACCAAACCTATATAGGCGTTCAATTCATCGACCGTACCGTATGCTTCTATCCGTGCATCGCTTTTAGGCACCTTGGCGCCCCCAATGAGACTGGTTTTGCCTTTGTCTCCGGTCTTGGTATAGATTTTTGACATAGCTGCCTAATTCAACGCTTTTGCTGCCTGACGGGTTAATTTATCGCTTTCAATAAGACCATCCCTTAGCCTGACTACCCTATGGGCATAGGTTGCAATATCTTCTTCATGGGTGACCAGAACAACCGTATTTCCATGGGCGTGGATAGCCGTGAAGATGTCCATGATTTCAATAGAGGTTTTGGTATCCAGATTTCCGGTAGGTTCGTCGGCCAGGATCAAGGACGGGTCGTTGATCAGGGCCCTGGCAATGGCGACCCTCTGACATTGACCGCCGGATAGTTCGTTGGGTTTATGGTGACTTCGGTCTGCCAAACCTACTCTTTCGAGCATGTGCATGGCTTTTTCATTGCGAAGGTTACGGGAAACACCCGCATATACCAAGGGCAGGGCCACGTTCTCCAGGGCTGTCCTTCCGGCCATCAGGTTGAATTGCTGGAATACAAATCCGATTTCTTTATTGCGAACATCCGCCAAAGCATCATCGGGCATATGGCTTACGTCCTTGGCATTAAGTATGTATTTGCCCTGGGAGGGCCGGTCCAGGCAGCCCAGGATATTCATCAGGGTGCTTTTGCCGGAGCCGGAAGGCCCCATCAGCGCTACGTACTCATTGCGTAAAATGTCCAGGTTAATGCCTTTGAGAACGGGTAATTCCTGCTTGCCTAAAAAGTAGCTTTTACGAAGGTCTGATAAATGAATGATGGAGGAGGGTATGCTCATTTTTTGATGACTTTCGGTACCAGAAAAAACCGGTCAGTGTGACTGGGCGCATTGAGCAGGGCTTGCTCGGTGGACACGGATCCCTTGACCTCATCCTCCCTGAGGTTATTAACTACGTCACTCATGTGCAATAGGGGCTGAACACCAGTGGTATCCAATTCTTCCAGTTTTTCCACAAAATGGATCATGCGTTCCAGGTCCTTTTGAACAGCCGCTTTTTCCTCAAAGGGGATGTCTAACCTGGCCAACCAGGCCATTTTCTCTACCAGTGCATCGGTAACTTCCATAACATAAATGTAGGACTTTCTTATCTTCGCCCACTATGTCTAAGGAAATGGATAAGCGCGAAATCGTTGTGAGTGGAATCCGGTCCACCGGGGTTTTGCACCTGGGAAATTATTTTGGCGCCATGCGCAATTACCTGAGGATGCAGGATGATTTCACCTGTTTTTTCTTTATCGCAGATTGGCACGCCCTGACCACCCATCCCGATACAAAAGAACTTTCCGCCAGCGTGCACAGGGTACTGGCGGAATACCTGGCCAGTGGACTGGATCCAGCCAAGGTCACCCTTTATGCCCAAAGTGAAATTCCTGAAATAGCTGAACTCTATTTGTTGCTCAATATGCTGGCCTATAAAGGGGAACTGGAAAAAACAGCCTCTTTTAAGGACAAGGGGCGCCAACATCCGGAAAACATCAATGCCGGTTTGTTGACCTATCCAGTCCTTATGGCTTCTGATATCATGGTTCACAGGGCTGTGAAAGTGCCCGTGGGAAAGGATCAGGAGCAACACCTGGAGATGACCCGCAACTTTGCGCAGCGTTTCAACCACCGGTACGGCGTGGACGTATTCCCGGAACCCTATGCTTTCAACTTTGGTGAAAACCTGTTGAAGGTGCCTAGTTTGGATGGGGCAGGGAAAATGAGTAAGAGTGAAAATCAAATGGCCACCCTATACCTCAATGACGAGGACGATATGATCCGCAAAAAGGTCATGAAAGCAAAAACGGATGGTGGGCCTACGGAGCCTCATTCAGCAAAGCCCGACTATATTGAAAACCTGTTTCAATTGATGCGGTTAGTATCTGCCCCGGATACGGTCAGGGTATTTGAGGAGGCTTTTGACCAGGCCAATATCCGTTATGGAGATATGAAAAAACAATTAGGAGAGGACATGGTGCGTTTTATTTCACCCATTCGTGAAAAAGCACGTGACCTCGAAAAAAATAAGGAATATCTTCATCGGGTCATGGAGGAAGGAACACAGAAGGCAAGGGCTAGTGCGGCGGCAACGCTTTCAGAGGTAAAGAAGGCCATGCACCTGAATTATCGTTAATCCCCTATACCATCATACATAAGACCTGTTAGCTCAACATGAATAAACCTAAAAAGCCTAAACATATCGCGCTGGCCGGCAATATCGGTGCGGGTAAGACCACCCTCACGGAGATGCTGAGTAAACATTATCGTTGGATTCCACAGTTTGAGGACGTAGACCATAATCCCTACCTCTACGATTTCTATGAGGACATGCCTCGTTGGAGTTTTAACCTACAGATCTATTTTCTCAATGGAAGGCTCAACCAGATACTCGATATTCAGAGAGGCACCGAGACGGTCATTCAGGACAGGACCATCTATGAGGACGCTTATATCTTTGCGCCCAACCTCCATGAGATGGGGTTAATGGATCAAAGGGATTTCAATAATTACCAGCGTTTCTTTGAGACGTTAAAGAGTATGGTTAATCCACCGGACCTGTTGATTTACCTCAAAGCGTCTGTGCCTACCCTGGTCGCCCAGATACAGAAGAGAGGTAGGGAATATGAAGAAAACATTCGCCTGGACTACCTCAAACGCCTCAACGAATATTACAATAAGTGGATAGAGCATTATAAGGAAGGACCCTTGCTGGTTATCAATATTGATGAAAATAAATTCCCGGAGAACGATGAACATCTGGGAGACATCATTGGGAAGATCGATTCCCAATTGTTTGGACTGTTTTAAACAAGAGAGGGCGCCTCAAAACTACTTTTGAGGCGCCCTCTCTTATTCTTATGTAGTCCGGCCTTGAGTTAATCAGTTCGCTTTAGGACCGGCCGCTTTCACGCCTTCACTAACTTCTTCCTCGTATTTTTTGAAATTGTCGATGAATTGCTTAGCTAGTTTAGCGGCAGCTATATCATAGGCCTCCCGGTCTGACCAGGTGTAACGGGGATTAAGTAGTACCTGGGGTACTCCAGGACATTCTGTCGGCATTTCCAGCCCAAACAGGGGGTGTTTCTCAAAGGTTTTGTTGTCCAACTGACCATTCATGGCGGCTTTGATCATGGCCCTGGTAATGGGAAGCGACATGCGCTGGCCCTGGCCATATCCCCCTTTTGTCCAACCTGTATTGATCAGCCAGACTTTGACTTTAGACCCCTTGATGCGCTGGCCCAGCATCTCCGCATACCTGGCCGGATGCAGTGGCAGGAAAGGCGCGCCGAAGCAAGTGCTGAAGGTGCTTTTGGGTTCAGTCACGCCGGTTTCTGTACCCGCAACCTTGGCCGTATACCCACTCAGGAAATAATACATAGCCTGCAAGTGGTTTAGCCGGGAAATGGGCGGTAATACCCCATATGCATCGCAGGACAGGAAGAATATATGTTGGGGTGAAGCGCCCATGCCTTCTTCCACTATATGAGGAATATAAGGAAGTGGATAGGAAACCCTGGTGTTTTCCGTAATGGATTTATCGGCAAAATTGATGGTTTGGGTCCCTGGATAAAAAACGGTGTTTTCTACCAACGCACCAGGTCGGATGGCATGGAATATATCGGGTTCCTTGGCTTCACTTAGGTCTATACATTTGGCATAGCAACCTCCTTCAAAGTTGAAGATGACCTGCTCGGTCCATCCATGTTCATCGTCTCCGATCAATTTCCTTTCTGGATCAGTGCTCAAGGTGGTTTTGCCGGTCCCGCTGAGTCCAAAGAACAAGGCGGTATCCCCTGAGACGCCTGCATTGGCGCTACAGTGCATGGGTAATACATCAGAATGGGTGGGGAGGAGGAAGTTCAGGACGGAGAATACGCCCTTTTTGATTTCTCCGGTATAGGCGGTACCTCCGATAAGAATGAGCCTGCGCTCAAAACTGATGATGGCAAAATGGTCGCTCTTTGTTCCATCGGTTTTGGGGTTGGCTTTAAAACCTGGAGCATGAATGACCTGCCATTCCGGTTCAAAATGGTCCAGCATATGATCATCGGGGCGTCCAAACATATTGTAGCAAAACAAATTGGCCGATGGCTGTTCGTTGATTACCCGGATGTTTAATCGGTAGGCAGGATCTGCACAGGCATAGCAATCCCTTATCCAAACTTCTTTTTCATCCAGGTATTGCATGACCTTACGGTACAAGGGATCGAAATAGGCATCATCCATGGGTTGGTTAAACTCATTCCAGAAGACGGTCTCTGAAGTGAGGGCGTCCTTTACAATAAACTTATCCTTGGGGCATCGTCCGGTATAGAGACCGGTTTCGATTAACAAAGCACCCGTGTCGTTTAACCTGCCTTCTCTCCGCCTCAGGGTCTCTTTCACCAGCTCCTCTGGGGGCAGCTGATAGTAAATCCGATCGGGATGAGATAGTCCCAATTCCTGGATCTTTACCTGAGAAAAGGCAATAGCGGCTGTCTGCATATTGTTGGCTCATTTGGAGGTGAACGACAAATCTATGGATTTAAAATTTTCTAACACGGGTGCCTTTTTCGGGGTGATTTTGATTTTTTATCGAATGAAATCGTTTGTTTTTTGTGATTCTTCAAAAAAATGAAGGATATATGAACGATCGTTAGTATCCTCGTGGCTTTGTTGAAGGAATGCGAAATCTGAGTTAAGCCCTATTTTTGACAAATGAAGTACTTACCCCTTGATTCAAGGTTATTTATAGAGAACCGGAAGCGATTCACCAAAGCCATGGAGCCTGGGTCCATTGCTGTTTTTGTGAGCAATGACCATTGGCCGTCCAACGGAGATGGCTTATTGCCCTTTAAACAAAACAGCTCTTTATACTGGCTTAGTGGAATAGACCAGGAAGATTCCATGGTTATTCTTTTCCCAGATCATCCGGATCCGAAATACCGGGAAGTACTGGTGCTGGTAAGACCCAATGAATTAAAGGAGAAGTGGGATGGAAAAAGATTACGCAAGGAAGAAGGTACGGCCATTTCAGGCATAAAGACCATCGTTTGGCTGGACAGCCTGGAGGCCCTTTTACAGCAATGGGTCCACCTGGCCGATAATATATACCTGGAGACCAACGAAAACGATAGAAAGTCCAGCCCCATTCAAACCCATGCCTACCGGTTTATAGCGCAGATGCAGGCTCAGTATCCCTTGCACAGGTATTTGCGGGCGGCCAGGATTTTGGCGGATCTCCGCGCCGTTAAAACAGCCTATGAAGTAGCTGTAACGCAAGCCGCCATTGATATCACAGAAAAAGCCTTTCGCAGGTTATTGGGATTCATCCATCCAGGAGTGATGGAGTATGAGATTGAAGCTGAAATTCTCCATGATTTTTTACGCAATAGGGCTACTCGTCCGGCATATAGTAGTATCATTGCTTCCGGAGACAGGGCCAGAATATTACATTATGTGTTTAATAATCAGGAATGTAAAGCTGGTGAACTGGTTTTGATGGACTTCGGGGCAGAGTATGGGGGCTATGCGGCAGACTTGACGCGAACCGTACCAGTAAGTGGTAAGTTCACGCCCCGGCAAAAAGAAGTCTATAATGGGTGTTTGGACCTGCATAATTTTGCCAAATCTATCCTTAAACCCGGCATCACGCTGGAAGCTTATACAGAAAGGGTGGGCGAAGAAGCCACCAAGGTCTTTATAAAGCTGGGGCTGATTTCAAAGGCCGACGTCAAAAACGAGGACAAGGATAACAAAGCTTACAGGAAATATCTCTATCATGGGATATCCCATCACCTGGGTCTGGACGTGCACGATCTGGGCCCCAAACAAACACCTTTGAAAGAGGGCATGTTATTAACAGTAGAGCCAGGCATTTACATAGAGCAGGAACAGTTGGGCATACGTATAGAAAACAATATCTGGCTTACCAAAAACGGCAATAAGGACCTCATGAAAAACATTCCGATCACTGTAGAGGAGATCGAAGGATTAATGAAGGCCAAAAAATAGCATATGAAGCAACTACCCAATATCGTTACCTTATTGAACCTGGTCTTTGGCTGCATAGCGCTGGTGTGCATTTTACAGCCCGGAGAAAGTATTGCCCTGCTGGACGACAACAACATCATTCATATCAACCTTCCGGAAAAAATCGTCTGGGGTTCCGTCTTCATAGGTCTTGCCGCATTAGTGGATTTCCTCGATGGCTTTGTAGCCAGACTCATGAAGGTTAACTCCCCCCTGGGAAAAGAACTGGATTCCTTAGCCGACGTCGTTAGCTTTGGTGTAGTCCCTGGGATGATCCTCTATCAGTTGCTGCGCATGAGCTACTTAAGAGAGCCTTCTGCCCTGGAAACCAGCGTGATGGCCTTTTTGCCGGCTTTACTGTTCCCTTGTGCTGCGGCTTACCGTTTGGCTAAGTTCAACATTGATAGTCGGCAGACCTATGGATTCATAGGGGTTCCTACTCCACCGGCTGCGTTGCTGGTGGCTTCTTTGCCTTTGATATTGTTCTATAACCAATTCGGGTTGGCGGGTTTGATGGTTAACCGTTGGTTTCTTTATGGACTTATTGTACTGATCAGTTGGTTGATGATTTCCGATATTCCCATGCTTAGTCTCAAATTCAAGCGTCTATCTTTTAATGAGAACTGGCCCAAATGGCTGATCGCAGGGGTAACCTTACTGGCAGTCATTTTCCTTCGTTGGGCGGCGGTACCGTTTGTGTTTGCTTTTTACGTGGTGCTGTCCTTGGTGGTAGGAAAGCGATTTGCCCAGGGAGCTGGAGGACAGGCGCCATCAGTGGCGTAGGGGCGCTGACGCTTGCGCGCGGGGCTACACAAATTGTCGTAGCTTTGGGCTCCAAAAAATAAAGGGAATGACATATAGTATTCAGATCAAAGTAATGCCGCTTAAAGAACTCCTGGATCCTCAGGGCAAAGCGGTACTCGGTGGGTTAGCAAACCTGGGACTGGCTTCCATTAAAGACGTGCGCATTGGAAAGCACATCACCTTAGAGGTGGAAGCCGGTTCAGCGGAAGAGGCCCGTGCAAAAGCGGAAGAAGCTTCCAAGAAGTTGCTGGCCAACCCTGTGATGGAATTTTACGAGATCGAACTGGTCAATTGATCATATCCCCTTTTGCTCAAGTGTTGTACATCGTTCCATCCCCCATTGGTAACCTCCAGGACATCACCTTCCGGGCGGTAGACGTCTTGAAGAATGCGGAGCTAATCCTGGCTGAGGATACCCGCACCTCATCGAGGTTGCTGCAACACTATCAGATCGTCAAGCCCATCACTCCCTACCATCAGCATAATGAGCATAAGGTCGTACACCATTTGGTAGATCAGCTCAAGGCTGGTAAAACCATGGCTTTGCTTACCGATGCGGGCACCCCCGGTATTTCCGATCCTGCTTTTTTATTGGTAAGGGAATGCGTCAAAGCAGACATTCGGGTCGAATGCCTGCCGGGAGCCACGGCTTTTGTGCCCGCTTTGGTCAATAGTGGACTTCCCATCAATCGTTTTTGTTTTGAAGGTTTTCTGCCCCCTAAAAAGGGTAGGCAGACTTTGCTGAAAAAGTTGGCGGAAGAGGAAAGGACGATCGTGATTTACGAATCACCCATGCGTCTGGTGAAAACATTGGAGGAGCTAACCCAGTATTTTGGGCCGGACCGTCTTTGTTGTGTTTGCAGGGAACTAACCAAAATGTTTGAAGAAAACAAAAGGGGAACCCTTACAGCAGTGGCGGCTTATTTTGCTGCTAAGGGTGTAAAGGGCGAAATCGTTGTGGTTATACAAGGAAAAGACTAAAAAGTTTGTGAAATCATTGGAGCTGAAGCTTCTCTGGCCCATCAATTGAATACTCAAATAGATTAATATACTATCGTATGAATAAATATCTCGCTATTTTATTTTTATCCCTGATTACTATAGGCAGTGCACAAGCCCAATTCCGTAAGATACCCGGAGAGGTGACCGATGCCTTCAAACAACAATATCCAAACGCCACCAAAGCTTCCTGGAGCGATAAGGTTTCTTATTTCGCCGTGGACTTTATGCTGGACTCCGGAAAGTTCGATGCAGAATACACGACCAAAGGGGTATGGAAACAAACTTTTCATGACATCACCGCAGACAAACTACCCGCTGCTGTAAAGGATGGGTATGATAAAAGCAAGTATACGGACGACTGGAAGGTGACGAGCTATACGGCCATTTATCTCCCCGGAAACATCATTAAATACCGGTTGTTGGTTCGCAAAAGTGGTATTCAGAAGAAGAATCTCTACTTTAATGCTTCTGGCAAGATGCTGGATGAGAACGCCACGCTGTAGGCTTTCCTGAGTCAGGGTTGGACTGGGTGCCTTCGCTCGTTTTGGGATGCGCCGCTCGCCGGTTTTGGACCGCTGAAAGGACATTTTGACCGGGATTAACCAAAAATCCGGGGCCTTCGCCCCGGATTTTCTACATTTGGCGACTCTTTAACCAACACTCAACCCTATAATCACTCTGTTAGAATGAACAAAACTGGTTATTCTTTGTTTCTCGCAGCCTTGTTCACGGGACAGGCGCTCATGGCTCAATCAGATCGCTGGCAGCAGCGGGTACATTACACGATGCATGTCAAAGTAGACGTGAATACCAACCGATTCACGGGTACTCAGGTGCTGGAGTACACCAATAATTCTCCGGATACACTCAACCGGGTCTTCTATCACCTGTATTGGAATGCGTTTCAGCCTGGTTCTGAAATGGACGTGCGCTCCAGGGAATTGGGTAAAACAGTACTGGCGGAAGACAAAAAAGGCAACCCCATTCGTGATTGGGATGGTAGGGTTAGAGATAGGATTGCCAATTTGAGTGATGATCAGATCGGTTATCAAAAGGTCACTAGCCTGAGCATGAATGGTCATCCTGAAACCTATAAGGTACAAGGAACCATCCTGATCGTAGATCTGGACAAGCCCATATTGCCTCATGCCAAAGTACAGTTTGATCTTGCCTTCGAAGCCCAGGTTCCTGTACAAATCCGCCGCAGTGGCCGGGATAATGTGGATGGGGTAAGGTACAGCATGAGTCAATGGTATCCCAAAATGTGCGAGTACGATTATGAGGGTTGGCATCCTACACCCTACATTGCCAGGGAGTTTTATGGTGTATGGGGAGACTATGATGTGGACATCACCATCGATAAGCACTATGTATTGGGTGGTACCGGTTATCTGCTGAATGCCAACCAGATTGGCTATGGCTATGAAACCCCCGGTATTAAAGTGGTGCAGCCCGAAGGCGCCACCCTTACCTGGAAATTTACAGCCCCTAACGTGCACGATTTTATGTGGGCCGCTGATCCAGACTACGTGCACCTGGTGCGCAAGGTTTCCGGAGGCAGGACCATCAATGTACTTTACAAAAAGAATGTGGATTTGTTGACTAAGGCTTTCGATAACCTGACGGATTCCATGAAGGTCAGGTATGAGAATGATCCCAAAAGGTATATTGAGGAGAACGATAAGCGTTGGACGGAGGTAGCTGATGCCGCCGTGAAAGTACTCCCTTATATGGAAAAGCGCTTCGGCGCCTATCCTTACAAACAATACTCCTTCATTCAAGGTGGAGACGGGGGAATGGAATATCCTATGAGTACCCTTCTTGTCGGGCCTTCTCTGGGAGGCGCCTTCCACGAATGGATGCATAGCTGGTACCAGGGCATGCTGGGTACCAATGAAAGTATGTATCCATGGATGGACGAAGGTTTCACCACCTACGCCGAAGGAGAGGTCTCCGCTTATTACCATAGTGTGATAGGTCAGAAGGATGCGCCGCTGGCTTATGGAGAAACAGATCTGCCCAAGAACCAGTCGGGTTCCTATAAAGGGTATTTCCGGCTCACCAAAAGCGGGTTTGCAGAACCCTTAAGCACACACGCCGATCACTTCAATACCAACTATGCTTATACCATATCTTCCTATTCCAAAGGAGCCATGTTCCTTTGTCAATTGGGTTATATCATCAGCGATTCGCTAAGGGACAAGACCCTGCATGAGTACTATAAAGAATGGCGCTTTAAACACCCGAATGCTGCTGATTTTGTCAGGGTAGCAGAAAGGGTCAGTCATATGCAGCTGGATTGGTATAAGGAATACTGGATCAATACCACCAAAACCATAGATTATGGTATAGACAGTCTTTGGGAAGATGGAGGCAAAGCCTTTATCCGCCTCAAAAGGGTAGGACAGATGCCTATGCCCATCGATCTGGTACTCACCTTCCAGGATGGGTCCACGGAAACCCTTTATGTCCCATTGGACCTGATGTTTGGCGCCAAGCCGGAAGAACAGGGAGGTACGCCACGTACGGTGTTTGATCCTTGGCCCTGGACCAATCCTACTTATACTGTTCAGACCGCGCATCATCTAAAGGATATTATCAAAGCGGAGATCGATCCTTCTCAGCGTATGGCTGATGTGGACCGCAGGAATAATGTGCTGGAGTTGAAGTGGCAATAAGATAAGCGCGCGCCGCGCCGTTTTCGGACCAGCGTGCTATAAGGGCCTCTGTGCAGTTTTGATCGTGGTAAAAAAAGCCGGATCAAAACTGCATACAGGCCCTTATCCTTGCGCTGACTTGCAGGATGGAAGCGGAACAAAAATGGATCTGGAAATGGAAGACCCCGGATCCAGTCCATGCCAGGCTTGTTTCCTGGCGATGGGCTGCATCCGGGGTCTTTAGGTATGCTCCGGACCTGGGTCCGGAATGGAAGTGGGCCAGGGCCCAATGCTGTTTATGGCTATGCTAATTCTTTGATATCACGTTCTTCGAAGGTGCCGTTGGAGTCTACCAACAAGGTGCCTTGCACATATTTTTCTCCATGCTGAGATTCGTCAAGACCCACCAGTTCTTCTTGTTTGGAGACCCTCAACGGAGACATAAGGTTGATGAGCTTGAAAATGATATAAGAAACCGTAAAGCTGTAACCAACCACTATACCCAAACCTTTGAGCTGGGCGAAGAACAACGAGGTTTCGCCAAAGAAAAGGCCATTGCCTCCAGCGGGGTTGATTAATTTACTGGCAAACATTCCGGTCAGGATCATACCTACTATACCGCCCAAACCGTGGCAAGGAAATACGTCCAGGGTGTCGTCTACACCAGTTTTAGATTTCCAGTGAGCGGCAATGTTGGAGATCATGGCAGAAATAAATCCTATGAAAAGACTTTGAGGAACACCAACATATCCGGAAGCCGGCGTAATGGCCACCAGACCGACGACGGCACCTATACAAAATCCAAGTGCTGAGGGTTTTTTACCCCGAACAACGTCGAACAATACCCAGGAGATGCCAGCGGCAGCGGCGGCAGTGTTGGTAGCGGCAAATGCACTAACAGCCAGGTCGTTGGCTGCACCCGAAGAACCGGCGTTGAATCCAAACCAACCGAACCATAACAAACCAGTGCCCAGGATAACGTAGGGGATATTAGCGGGATAAGTAGATTCTGATTGCCTTTTCTTCAATACCAAGGCTCCGGCCAGTGCAGCGCAACCAGCGGAGATATGTACTACGGTTCCTCCTGCGAAGTCCAGTACGCCCAATTTGGCTAGGAATCCTTCTGGATGCCAGGTCCAGTGTGCTATAGGTGCATAGACCAACAAGCTGAACAGACAGATAAAGAGCAGATAGGAATTGAAGCGTACTCTTTCAGCTACTGCGCCTACGACCAATGCTGGGGTAATGATGGCGAACTTTAACTGGAAGAGTGCGAATAACATCATTGGAATGGTCGGAGCACCTGGCCATGGGGCACTTGCATTAACGCCCTTGAAGAAGGGGAAGGACAAAGGATTACCGATGATGCCGTGATAGCTTGTTCCAAAGGCCAGGCTAAAGCCTATGACCACCCAGAGAATGCTAACCAGGCCAGTGGCAATAAAGCTTTTGATCATAGTAGACAGTACGTTACGCCGATTGACCATGCCTCCATAAAAGAAGGCCAGTCCTGGGGTCATGATGAAAACCAAGGCTGTGGCCACGATTTCCCAGGCCATATCTGCACTATTATAGGTCGTGCCACCTTTGAAATTTGCCATGGATGGCGTAAAAAGACCACCAACGCAGATCAGCGCCAGTAGTACAAATGGTAGAAAACGTTTGAAAGTGGAGGTTCCCATAACAAAGCAATACTTCAAGTTAAAGAAAAATATTATATCGTACTTCTGGTGCAATTTTACAAAAATGTCGGGGAAGTTTCTAGATCTATGGATGTATATTATTTTGAATAATGTGTAAAACTTAGATCTGCTTTTTAGATTTTTTAGATTTAACGGGCGTTTTTATGTATATATTTCAAAAAAAATAAGATATATCTTAATAAACTACTAAAGGCAGCCCCAAAGGGTTCAATATAAATGGGTGATAATTAAAATATGATTTATATGGCCCAAGGTTACAGGCTCACATGGAGCTGAGATGGCAGGGAGGGTGGGTTCCAAGGGGCAAGAGGGTCCTATGGAAAGTGGGTCTTGGCTAGTGGTCTTATGGCAAGTGGCTCCATGTTGGATCGGCAGGCGTTAGCCTATACAGGGAGCCCTATGCAGGGAGCCTGACAGCCTTAGTCCTTAGCGCCTGAAAAACTTGTTGATGGCTTCCACACGGTTATTGACGTGAAGTTTCTCGTAGATATGGTAAACGTGTTTGCGGACGGTTTCAGGGCTGATGTAAAGTTCCACGGAGATTTCCTTATATATCATTCCCTTGGCCAACATCTCCAGGATTTCCATTTCTCGTTTGGAGAGAGAGTCGAGGTGTTCGGAGTAGGCAGGGCTGGTGAGTGTTGTTTTTTGCTGATCGTATTGTACCTGAAAGGCCGCAACTACTTTACGGGCAATCTGGCTACTCATGGGAGAGCCGCCGTTAAATAGTTCCCTGATGGCTTCTAATAATTTGTCAGGAGTTGTCTTTTTTAAGACGTATCCACTGGCCCCTGCCCTTAAGGCTTCGAATATCTTGGCATCATCCTCATAGACCGTACACATCATATAGAGGATTTCCGGATGCCTGCTTTTTAAGATGCGTACGCATTCTATCCCATCAATGCCGCCCAGGTGTATATCCATGAGCACTACCTGGGGTTTAACCAGCGGAATCCCTACCAGGGCGTCTTCACCGGAAGTAAAAGAACCTGCCAGTTCATAGCCGGGGGAAAGTTCCAGGATTTGTTCCAGGGCCTGAAGGATGTCCCTGTTATCTTCCACTATACATACACGAATCGGCATCATACAACAAAGCTGGGATTTTTTACACCAAACTGCAATACCTCAAATAGGTAGCTTTTCATCCTGATGCGCGGCTCGTCGATGACATAGGTCGCTTCTCCTCAGGGTGCATAATGATGGCCCTTCCGGCAGCGCGCCTAGGCCCGGGGCACGTAAACCATGAATTTCTGTTCAAACCAGGGCTCCCCGAAGAAGGTGGAGATTTCCCAAACATGCGGCTTCAGGCCGCTGGAGGCTATTTCTTCGGTAAGGTCTCCGCCTTTAAGGCAAATCAGTCCGTTTTTGTGGTGGGCGGATGGATGACGTTCATTTTTCAGCAGCGGCCTGGCCCAAGTCCACAATTCACTCAAAGGAGCTACGGCCCTGCTAAGGGCAAAATCGAAATGATTTTTAGGAAGGCTCTCTGCCCGGGCGTGATAGGTTTTTACATTTTTGAGGCCCAGCGCACTAACGGCCTCGTTCACTACTTTTATCTTTTTGCCAATGCTGTCTACCAGGTGGAATTGGGCATTGGGAAAAAAGATGGCCAGGGGAATGCCTGGAAAGCCTCCTCCGGTGCCTATGTCCACAATACGGATGCCATCGGTGAAGCTGAACTCCGTTGCTATGGCCAGCGAATGCAATACGTGTCGTTCATAGAAGTTCTCCATATCTTTTCTGGAGATTACATTGATTTTCTCATTCCATGTCTGGTAAATAGACTGTAGTTGAGCCCACTGCTTATCCTGGGCCGGGCTGAACTCACTGAAGTACTTACCGATTATTTCCATTGCTTTTTGGGACTCTTCCATAATGCTGGGGCAAAAATGACGTAGTAAACGAATTGCCAAAGGTCGAATAAAGGGAACAACCAGAAGAGGTCATTTTCCTTTAATTTTTGCATGCTTTTGTAAAATACAAGGGCCTGAATGACAAACCTTACGCCGAATACCGGCCAGATAAACCACAGCAATGGAGCCGGGGTTACCAGCAGGGCGAGGATCAAGGCAGGGAACAACAGGAAATGAGATCCACTATATAGACCTAGTAGAAATTTATGAGCCGGCTTGTAGTATTTACTCGTCGTATAATGTCTTTGTTTTTGCCTGAGCCATTCTCCCCAGGTTGTTTTGGGGGTAGAGTATACAAAGCTTTCCGGGTCCAGTGCGATGGCTGTATTCTCTTTAGTGGCCACGGTGTTAACAAAAAGGTCGTCGTCTCCACTGGGAATATGGTTATGGGAAGTGAATCCTTTGTTGCGGAAAAACAAATCCTTCTTATAGGACATATTCCTTCCAACGCCCATGTAAGGCATGCCTGCCAAGGTAAAAGAAAAGTATTGGAGGGCTGTATGGAAGGTTTCGTAGCGGATGATCCTGTTGAGTATTCCCGGCATTTTATCGTAAGGACCGTAACCCAATACCACTTCTGTTGCAGGACCATAGCTGGATTCCATGGCCTTCATCCAATGGGGAGAAGCGGGTTGGCAGTCTGCGTCGGTTAGCAAAAGGATGTCATAACGGGCCGCTTTGATGCCCATGGACAAAGGAAACTTTTTGCCCGGGATCAATTTAGCTTCCTGCACGAGCTCAATGGGCCTGAGTTTGGGATGTCCACTGGTCAGCCTGTCCAGGACGAATTTGGTGTCGTCGTAGGAATTATCGTTGACAACCAGGACTTCATGGAGTCCTGCGTAATCCTGCTCCAAAACGGTCGGTAGCTTTTTTTCCAGGTTCCGGGCTTCATCCCTGGCGCAAATAATGACGGATACAGGAGGTTCCGACGTGACCCGCGAAGAGGGGTTGGGCTTGTGAAAGGCTATTCTGGTAAAGAAATACAGGTAGTAAAATACTTGTACGGCAATGAGGGCACAGAATACATAGAAGGCACAGAGGGGTAAGAATAATGGATCCATCCGAAGTATATCTAAAAATTATCAGCTACAAAAGTAAGTGGATTCCATTTAACCGCGGAACTTTGCGACCTTAACCATAGAGATTTAGCATATGTCGGAGCCGTTTTTTACACTTCAGGCTACAGATGGGGACTCAAAAGCCAGAGCAGGAAAGATTACCACAGATCATGGGATCATAGAAACCCCCATTTTCATGCCAGTCGGTACGGTGGGTTCCGTCAAGGCGGTGACCCAGCAACAGTTAAAAGAGGATGTGAAGGCTCAGATCATACTGGGAAATACCTATCACCTATACCTGAGGCCTGGGACGGATATCTTAGTGAAGGCTGGTGGATTGCATCGCTTCAATGGATGGTCAAGGCCCATATTGACCGATAGTGGGGGATATCAGGTCTTTTCTTTAGCAGAGAACCGCAAGATATCCGAGGATGGGGTCGTGTTTCAGTCTCATATAGACGGTAGCCGTCACCTATTCACACCCGAAAGTGTGATGGATGTGCAAAGACGCATTGGGGCCGATATTATGATGGCCTTTGATGAATGTCCTCCTTACCCAGCGGAATATGGTTATGTCAGAAAGTCCATGGACCTTACCCATCGTTGGTTGGACCGTTGCTTTAAGCGTTTGGGTGAAACAGAGGGGGTATATGGGTACAATCAGCATTTATTCCCCATCGTCCAGGGAGGCATTTTTGCAGACCTGAGAAAGGCTTCCAGCGAATTTGCGGCAAGCAGAGGCGCTGTTGGAAATGCCATCGGGGGCTTGAGTGTGGGAGAGCCTGAAGAATTGATGTACGAAATGTGTGGACTATGCTGCGATATATTGCCTCAGGATAAACCCCGTTATCTGATGGGCGTTGGTACACCGTGGAATATTCTGGAGGGGATAGGGCTGGGTGTTGACATGTTTGATTGCGTCATGCCGACCCGCAATGGAAGGAATGGGATGCTATTTACTACCCAGGGTGTGATCAATATCCGTAACAAGAAATGGGCGGATGACTTTTCTGTGCTTGATCCGGGATTGGAAGGATCTGCCCCCAGTAATTACAGCAAGGCTTACATGAGACACTTGTTTGTCGCAGGGGAAATCCTGGGCCTGGAAATAGCTAGTCTCCAAAACCTGACTTTTTACCTCCACCTGGTGGGGGAAGCCAGGAAACATATCCTACAGGGCGATTTCCATGGTTGGAAGGCCTCTATCATTCCTACGATTAAGCAGCGGCTCTGAGCCTCAGCGATCAGGCCGGGGCGGAGACGCAGGCGCCCAGGAAGTTAAGGATGCCATAACATAAATTGACCTAACTTTGAGCGCGGATGAAGAAGATAGATTGGTATATCCTAAAGAAGCTCCTCAGTACCTTCTTTTTTGCCATTATGCTGTTCACCGTGATCTCTGTTGTGGTGGATATCAGCGAGAAGACGGATGATTTCGTGAAATCTGGGCTATCCTTTTCCCAGATTGTCATGAAGTATTATATCGGCTTCATTCCTTATATCATTGCTTTTTTGTTTCCCCTTTTCGTTTTCCTGGCCGTCGTCTTCTTTACCTCAAAGATGGCTGCCCGTACAGAGGTAATTGCCATCCTCAGTTCAGGGGTTAGCTTCAGGCGTTACCTCAGGGCTTATTTTGTAGGAGGCGCCTTCCTTGGATTAATACTTTGGTGGGCGGACCGCATCATTGTGCCCAAAGCCAATCAAATCCGAACGGACTTCCAGGCTAAATATGTAGATAGTAACCCGGAAAATCCCGGTATTTCCCAACGAAACCGCATCCACTTTCGCATTGACACCTTTACCTATGCGGGCATGGCCTTTTATGATACCCTCAGAAAGACGGGGTCCCAGTTTTATTTATACAGACTCAATGATTCCGGAAAACTGGTTTATAACCTTCGCTCCGAAGGGATTGTTTGGGATACGGCTACCAAAAGGTGGAGATTGGATAACCTGGTGGAAAGGACTATGAATGGATTGACCCATACCATTAAGCAGGAAATCCAACGAAAAACCAATTACAACTTCACGCCTCAGGAATTGAATGATGATTTCTATATACAGGATAAGCTCACGACGCCCAAGCTGGATGAATACATTAAACGGGAAAAAATGAGGGGAGGCGAAGGGGTCAATACCCTTGAAGTAGAACGATACCGTAGGGAGGCTACCCCTGTAGCCGTCTTTCTGCTGACCATCATTGGTGCGTGTATTGCTTCCCGTAAGATCAGAGGAGGGTCCGGGGTGCATCTGGCCTTAGGTATAGCCATCAGTGCGGTATATATCATTGCCAACCAGTTTTCAACGGTGTTCAGCACCAAAGGACACCTTCCACCCATTT
>CAJCIQ010000173.1 GCA_903970475.1 Beijerinckiaceae bacterium | reverse complement strand
AACATTTCCTCAAAGCCTGCCGGGCTTTTCATAAGGTGGTATGTCCTTACCCTGATCTTATTTGTGCCCCTGGTATTGGTCTTCGGCGGTAGTGCCTGGATTAGCATAGGTCCTATTGCTTTCCAGCTTTGCAGGATACTTTTATACGTGGGCTATTTTACCTTGGGCATTGTCATTGGCGCAGGCAGGCCCATGCCGGAGACAGCGGTCGTGACAGACCCAGCGGCAGACCCAACGGTACTGGCAGACCCAGCGGCAGACCCGGCGACTGCACAGCCCACCCGCAAGGTTCGCCCAGGCCTTCTCGACCAGGGGTCAGCCCTGATGCGCTATACCCCCCTCTGGATATTGATTTGTGTATGCGCCTATATCGCACTTAAAGTGGTAGGAGGCCCCATACAAAGCCTGGAAGATGGTGGGCATATTTCTGAATTACAAGCCAGGCTGCTGTATCGCCCCGTCTGGGCCTTATCCTGTACGGCCAGCTGTATGGCTTTTTTATCTCTGTTCCATCGCTATTTCCAAACAATAAACCGCTTCTGGAAGTCGCTGGCGGCTAACGCCTATGGTATCTACCTGATACATTGGGTCTTCGTTCTCTGGATCCAATATCTGTTGTTACCAGCAAGTCTCGGCCCCATCACTAAATTTGCCCTCACCTTCATTGGTGCCACGGTGATAAGTTGGATGCTAACGGCTATTGCCCGGCAGATCCCAGTCTTTAAAAAATATGTTTAGCCCCTCATTCCTTATGAACCAACACGTAAAAATCATCCGTATCAACGGAGAAATCAGCCACTTTCATCCCGGACAACTGTAGCTACTGCCAACGTTCAGTTGGACGAATCCAGCCAAAACGGCCAGAAGACAAGGTAACTTTAATGGGCATGGCAAAACCATCCACCTGCACATCCCATTTATAAGAAACAACCAGCGTTGAGCCCGAAGACCTAAACCGGAGAGCTAATACAGGAGGGGACATTGGTATACATATCCCCTGTGTGAAAATCATTAACCCACCCATACCCGGTGTTTCCTACAATTTACTCACTATTCGCCCTATCTACAATGGGCAGAATTTCCGTGAGGTCATTGACCAGGTATTCAGGGTTGGCCTTTTGTAGTTGTAAGGAGGTTTGAGCCCCGGTGGTGATGCCTATATTGAGGCCGCAACCCGCATTCTTTCCTTCTTCTATATCAATGGCGGAGTCGCCTACCTTCACGACTTGTTTAGCGTCAGTAATCCCCAGTACCTTCATAGCGTACAGGATCATGTCAGGATTTGGCCGGTTTTCGGGGACATCCGAAGCGGTAACCAGTATATCAATATCGCGCCCCAGGTTCCAGCCTATTTTTTCTACCAATGCTTCTGCAATGGTCCTGCTATAACCCGTATTTAAAACGACAGCAATTCCACGGTGCTTTAAGTTATGGAACACCTGGGTTGCGTGCGGCTGCTCTGTGACAGGATAAGTGCTGTAAGCCTCTGTGAGTGCGGCAGAAAAGCGGGTGAACATCTTTTGAGCCAGTTCATTGTCTTGTATGCCTTTGAGTGCGAGTACGCTTTTAATAGCCTGGAGTTTTTCCTTTCCTGCTCCCTCTGCCAATACATCGGCCAACGTAAAATCGTAACCTTCCTCATTAATGGCCTGAAGGACCGTCTTATATACTACATTATCTTCATCCACTGTTGTTCCGGCCATGTCAAAAACTACCACTTTAATCATCTTATTTTGTTTAATGGGTCTAAACTTTTCACGAAATTAGATTTCGTACCCATACCAACCCCTTCCTCATTTAAAATAATTATTAAGTTCCCTTCAGAGCAGTCAGGAGCGCCTGCGGCCTTTTACGACCTCAGCGTAAATTATATACCTATCCATAGCGATCTTTGTAGATATGGATGCCCCTGCACCAACCAATAACACGCCACTTATTACCAAATGGCAAACCATGGAAAGCGATCCTCATTTAATGAAGGAGGCTCATTTTTGCGACCGGGCAGAAGCCATCGAGTTTCTGGAGTTCCATTGCTTAGAAAATAGCGCCCTAACCAAGCAACTCCAGAATAGGGCCAGAATGCTGCACCATAAACTTTGTCAAATAGATCATCGCCTATTTCAAAAGTTGAGGGCTCAACTCCGCAACACTAAGGATATCAAAAGCCTGGTGCGTGGCTATATAGACTTTACTACCCTGGAACGTGGGACAGGCTACGACAACCTGGATCTCTTTATCAACCGATTATTAGCCCCCACAAATCTTTCCGTGGGGCTAGATGGATCCGGAGACCCCGGGAAGACCGGGCCACCCCAACCCCTGTTGCCGCTGGAACCGGATATGGTCTATTATCAGAAAACACCTGCACGGGTGCTGTTTTATTTGGCTGATCGGCTTGCGCCAGCGGCTAACAACCGCTTCGTAGACATAGGCGCTGGCCTGGGTCAGGTAGTCATTCTATTTCACCTGCTCACGGGCATACCATCTCAAGGAATAGATATAGAACCAGCCTTCAGCGCGTATGCCCAAACGTGCGCCCAGGAACTAGGCCTAAGTCAGGTCAGCTTTCTTAAAGCCGATGCCCGCAGCGCAGACTTTAGCCAGGGCAGTTTCTTCTTTCTTTATACCCCCTTTACAGGAAAGATGCTTCAAGAGGTCCTGAACCGGCTCCAAAAGGAAGCAGTCCAAAGAACAATAACCCTCATTTCTTACGGCCCCATTACCGGTACCATTCAAAGCCTTTCCTGGGTAAGGCAGGTGGCAGGTCTAACAAATGCCCCCGAATCCTTGGGCATTTTCACGGGGGATGGCTTCCGTCAGCCTGTTTGAATTCATTAACTTTGGGTATGCAACCAGAAGAAACACTTAAAGACTTCTATACCCGTAATCCTGCTGCCAATCCATTCGATCTATCCCTGACCAACGCCGGGGGCTTGGGTCATTTCAATGTATTCACCCGTCAAAATTGTGTGATGTCCTCCCCTTACAGGAGGAGAGACTTTTACAAGATTTCCTTGATCATTGGAACAGGTAGGCTATTCTATGCAGACCGGTGGATTGAAATAGATAAGCCAGCCTTATTGTTCTCCAATCCTAACCGTCCCTATGCCTGGGAACCAGTGAGCGCGTTGCAGGAAGGCTATTTCTGCCTGTTCACCGAATCATTTCTGGCGCCGGCCTACCATGACCTCGGCCATTTTCCCGTCTTTAAGGTGGGTGGCCAGCCCTTGTATTTTGTAGATGAGCTCCAACAACAATTTATCTCCGGGCTTTTCCAGCAAATGCTGGCGGAAATAAACTCCACCTATGCCTACAAATTCGATCTGCTCAAGTCATATGTGCATTTGATCATCCATCAGGCCATGAAAATGCAACCGGTCCGGGATTATCAGGCACATACCTCTGCCGCAGGCAGGATAACAGAATTATTCATAGAGTTACTGGAGCGCCAATTCCCGGTAGATGGACAGGAACATACCCTACAACTCAAAACAGCCGCTGATTTTGCCCACCACCTTTCCATTCACGTCAACCACCTCAACCGCTCCGTAAAGGAAGTGACCGGTAAGACGACCACCCAGCATATCAGTGAAAGGATCATCAAAGAAGCCAAAATCCTGCTGGCACACTCCGACTGGAACATTGCAGAGATTGCCTATAGCCTGGGCTTTGAGTACCCCAGCTATTTTAATAACTTCTTTAAAAGGCAAACCCAAACAAACCCGCAATCCCTGCGCAAAGCCCTTATTTGAAATTCTTAATCATCCCTTTGAAAAGCTTATGGTAGGAGGCTTACCCCTGTAGTACTTTTGAGCTATAAAATGAATCATATGCAATACAGGAATCTTGGAAAAACACCTGAAAAATTATCTGCCATCGGATTGGGTTGTATGGGAATGAGTTTTGCCTATGGACCTATAGATGAAACAGAAAGTATAGCTACCCTGCATAAAGCACTTGACCTGGGCGTAAATTTTTGGGATACAGCAGACATGTATGCCTCAGGCAAAAACGAAGAACTCATTGCCAAAGTCCTTGTCCCCAACAGGGACAAAGTTTTCATAGCCACCAAATTTGGCTTCCGCTTCAAAAACGGACAAGCTGGTCCCAGCGGAACACCCAATACTTATATCGATGGGTCTCCCGAGTGGATTAAAACCGCCGCAGAAGCCAGTTTAAAACGCCTCGGCATTGATACCATTGACCTGTATTATGCCCACCGTATAGACCCCAATGTTCCTGTAGAAGACACCGTTGGTGCCATGGCCGACCTGGTCAAAGAAGGAAAAGTAAGGTACATAGGCCTATCGGAAGCCTCCGCTGCCTCTATCCGCAAGGCTCATGCGGTTCACCCCATTGCCGCCTTACAGACGGAATATAGTTTTCTGACCAGGGAGATAGAAGGAGACATCCTCCACACGACCAGGGAACTGGGAATTTCACTGGTTGCTTATTCACCCCTTTCCAGGGGACTGATCTCCGTAAAAAAAGATCAACCTTCCACTTTGGCAGCGGACGACTTCAGAAGGACCCTGCCTCGTTTCTCGGATGCCCACATGGATAACAACATCCGCCTCATTGAAGCATTTGCCGATATCGCCCAGTCCAAAAATGCTACCCCTGCCCAACTGGCCCTGGCTTGGGTACTGGCCCAGGGGCAGGATATGTTACCCATACCCGGCACCAAAAGGCGCTCCTATCTGGAACAAAACATGGGCGCGTTGAATATAACCTTGTCTCCATCCGATCTCAAGGCCATTGATGATTTGATAGCTCAGTATCCGGAAACCGGCGCCCGCTATAGCGAAGGGGCCTTAAGTCTGGTGAATCGCTAGGCCTATATCAAACGATGACCTGGGAAGATCCCAGGTCATCGTTTGATATAGAAAAACATTTGCTTACAGTATGCCCTGGTGCTTAGTGGCATTGCCATTGGTGCCCCCCACTTCAACCGTATGGTCTACACTTAAAGGAACCATGTAGGTCAATTTAGACCTGACGGCTTTGCCATTTACCTTGGCAGGAACAAATGTATAAGCATCCTCCGGCAAATGGTAAATGTTCTGTTTCATGGTTGCTTCCGCTACATTGGATCCCTTATACATTACCGTCCAATCAAGCAATTTACCCTCCTCTGATATCGTCAGGACATAGGTCATTAATACATTGGACGATACCTTCTTCACATCCTCAGGAATATCCCGGGGATCATACAACAGGAAAAAGCCATAATTGATGCCTCCGATTTTATAGGGGGGAGAAACGGTATCATTAGCGTCCGTAATGGCTTCCAGGGAATACTCTGACTTCACCATGGTAGATGGGTCATCTATATTATAAACAATCTGGTTCGCACTATAATCATAGCGTTGAACCGGATTGCCATTGCTATAGTATTCCCATATGCCTACTTTCTTACCATCCTTGTACTGACCCTTTACTAAAAGCTGTTTGTCGTCTGTCAGTACTTCATAGGTACCATCCTTTATTTTTTTGCTTTCGGGTGAAACCTGGTAGACTTCCCATAACATGCGCGAAAGGCTCTTACGTATGGTTTTGCCTTCATCCGTACGCTGGGCAAAAAGTAAAAAAGAGGGTGCTAAAAAAGCTACCAACAATGCTGAGGTTATGGAACGTTTCATAGATGAGGTAATTAATGTTTTATGAATCGACTTAGTGTTTCCTGTAAAGAATCCGCAGGTATGCCCTTTGCCAATATCCTCCGGTCGGGTCCAATCAAATAATTGAAGGGGATACTTTCAAACCGGAGGGTTTTAGCGGCTGATCCTCCCCACATTTTTTCATCCATCAAATGAGTCCAGTTATACCCCTCATTTTGGATAATATTATGCCATTGATCTTTCTGGTTATCGAGAACCACCGACACCAGGGCAAGTTGGTCATTGGACTTCAGGGCTTGTCGTTCACTATCCAAAAAGGGCTTACACTGGAAACACAAGGTGGACCAAAAATTAATTAAAATATACCGATTTTTTATGGAATAAATTGAAAAGTCGGTCCCGTTTTGATCGGGCAATGTCAGATCCGGCAGGATATCTCCAATATGGAAAGGATTCCCAAAAATCCGAATATGCTCTAAGGCTGAATCTACGATTCGCTGAATGATCTGATGATGGGGGAATCGTTTCTGAACATTCTTCAAGTATGCCTCTTCCTCTTTATAATTGTGTCCGAAAGACACCCCACTATTTGCCAGTAAAAATATGCCTGAGCTAGTAGTCGTATCTGCTAAGGCTGTGTTGTTGACGCGCCCCTGCTGGACCAACCGGAAAATCTGTTGATTCGCCGAATCTATTGCAGTCGTACTTCCATGGGTAAGCGTAAGGCTATCAATGTAAGCACGCA
This sequence comes from Beijerinckiaceae bacterium, assembly GCA_903970475.1. Lineage (GTDB taxonomy): Bacteria > Bacteroidota > Bacteroidia > Chitinophagales > Chitinophagaceae > Dinghuibacter. The sequence goes on along the minus strand of CAJCIQ010000173.1, from coordinate 6,280 downwards.
ATCGATGTTGCTGCTCCACCAAAGCTGTTTGACGACCCTGGAAATCCTGCCACACGTTGGAAGCCGGAGAGTTGTTAAATCTCCACGTTCGTAGTTGTGTATTAAAAAAAACCTCCACTTCTTTGGTATCGTTGATAAAATAGAAATCCAACCCCTTTTCCGGTAACACAATCCGGTAAGGTCTAACCTCTATGGAAGGGAGTTCTACCACTATGCTATCCTTATTGCTCTTTGCCCTTCCCGAATCCAGGATTAATTCAGATTCTCCATTCAGTCCGGGTTGAGTCACCATATATTTCCGGTTAAAACCACCCATTAAATGCAATATGAGTTTAGAGTGGCTTTCCTGCTGACATCCCAGCCCGAGTAGGTAAATACTTAAATACCAAAAACGTTTCATCTTCATAAGCGCTATATAAAATGCAAAAAGCTATCATTAATGATAGCTTTTTGCCTATTTCCGAGATAGGAAAGTTAAGAATTATTGGGCAACCATTTCCATATAGGACTGGTTGTTCCAATTGTTCTGACCAGCCGTGTTGCCAGTACCTTCGTTCAATCCTACCAGCAGCCAATAAATCTTATTGGTTGCATCATAGGTGTTGTTGTACTTACTGGCTACCCATCCGTTGGATCCAGGCGCAACCGGTGAGACAGCAGGAAAGCTGAAGTTACCTGGATTGTCCTTGGTCATGAAACCGGAAGCTGGTGCAACAGGTGTTCCATTCGTAGCTACGTAGCTGGTCAACGCACCGCCTGTAGCAGGTGTATTGGCGTTGAAGGTATAGGTAGCCCCGTTATCAGCAGGGATCATGAAAGAGTTGGTGACCAAACCCGTAGTGGGCAGGAAGTAACTCTGGGATATAGCCCCGGCAGAGCTGGCGGAATCTGTAAACCAGAATCCGGTGATCGCATAGGTATCGGAGTAGATATTGTTCATGGTGAACGAATAAATTGCCGTACCAAAGTTGGTGCTCACAATGCCGTAAGACGCACTGGTGATGGTAATGGGGAGGGCATAACTAGCCAGGTAGTCGTAATCCGCAGCAGCCGTTACAGTCAACCGGGTGATGGTCTTTTCAGTACCTGCTTTGATGACAACGGAAGAAGGGATAGAGAAAACGTCTGCCGGAGGCAGCACGTAATTCGTTCCCTGATCATTGTTGAAGGCCGTGAGCGCTGCGGTATCAATGGCAAGATTTACCGTGATATCCTGGGGTGTCGTCGCTACGGCTCCGGTATAATCCAGGTTCATATTGAATCCGGCAGTATCACCACCAGAGGGAAATACTACGGTGTTGTCGTATTGAGGCCAGATCGCCGAATAGGAAACGGGCACAGAGCTATTCATGAACTCCACCACGTTATTCGTGCTCCCGGCTCCCGGACTGGTCTCATTGGCCTTATCCTTCAGACAGGAAGTGGAGACAGAAGCCACCCCCAGCGTCAGCATGATGTATGATATATTTTTAGAAAATTTCATCTTTCACTTATTTATTTACAATGAACAATCAGATATCTCTAGTGCGCCCAGAAAATCAGTGAGGTAAACGGACTGATACCGTTAGGCACGTTAGATGCATTGGAAGAGTATTCCGAAGCAGGATAAAGGATCCTGGTTGGGAGTCCATCCGGCCTGGGGCTTGAAGACAGCGTGGAAGCAAAAGACGTATAAGGATCCACAGTGGAACTAGCGCATTTAGGGTAACCCGTCCTACGGTATTCATTCCATGCTTCCTGACCGGAAATCATGTTCAATGCAATATATTTCTGGGTGATGATGGCTTCCAATTGTTCAGCGCCGGGCGTAGCCAGGTTGTAATTGGCCAGATAACCCAAACCGCTTGGCGAGCCCGCGTTTGCAGCCTGATATTGCTTTGCCAGGGTAGCAGCAGAGTCAGCACTAAACCCATATCCGTAGGATACGGATGTAGTTGTTCCAGGAGCCTGAAGCAGATAATTGAATGAGGCTGCAATACCACTATTAAACAGTGTTTGTGCGGATCCAGTTATGATAGTGCGCTGGGCTGCTTCAGCCTGCAGGAAATAACTCTCAGCAGCAGAAATCAGTACCTGTCCCATGTTGGGTCCTTTCATCACACCGATATTGTTTCCTAAGCCAGTGATGGAAGTGACGGTAGCCCAAGGAGGTCCACCCAGGTAATAAGTGCTGTACCAGGCATTGGTATAGTTGGGGGCAGATGGCTCTGTAGAGTTCTGTGTTCCCAACTGGGCACCCCAAGGGTAAGCAACACCGTAGGAAGTGGTATCCCAATGGTAGTAAATAGCTCTGGCCCTGATCTGATCATTCAATTTAACACCATTGTAAAAGCCAGTCACATATCTATTGGCCATCCAGGCGCGGTCGCCGGCACCACCGGAATAAGTACCTACGAAGTCATTCCAACTGGGATTTTGCTGGGTCGCACCACCGGAACCTACTCCTCTGGTATATCCAGGATTTACCTGAGCGTCCACGGTCAGGAACCCGGCTGGATCGAAGGTAGTATTGGGGAAGGTAATCGCTGAAGCAGCATGAACGATCAGACGCAGTTTCACCGTGTTGGCAAATTGAACCCAATAGGTCATGTTGCCATAGAACATAGGGTCTGAACCGGCAGGCATAGCTACCACATTGGAAGGGGCATTATTGATTAACGCAATGGCTGAATCCAACAATTTAGCCAGGCTAACATAAATGGTAGCGGCGCTGTCATAAGCAGGAGATACATCCTGCTGACCCAATAAAGCCTTGGAATAAGGAACATCGTTGTAGGCGTCAACCAATAGTTCATAATTATAAGCCTTCAGAATATCTCCTGCGGCTGTATAATAGGCCAAATCCGCACTGTCCCTGGTTTCACCGATCACGTACTGGATGTCCTGGAGCACGTCGTAAGTGCTGGTCCAGAGTCCGTTAAAATCGGTCGTACTAAAATCATATGTCCAGCTATCGCCGAAACCACCATAACCACCGGCATTGGACATATAACCTACGATCTGGCCCCCGTAGTTGTTGAATCCGTCCTCGTTGGCTGCCGTATATACGATGGCCTGAGGCAATACGTAATCGGGACTACTGGAGGTAGGGTTATTAGGATTGGTATTGATATTTAGGTACTTCTGGCAGGAGGTTCCCATAAAGGTAACCGCCGCCGAAATTATAATGAGTGCTTTCTTTTTCATGTTCCTCTTTAATTAAAATGTTAACGATACCGTACCACCATAGTAACGAGTAGGGGGAGCTTGCAGGTTGGTTACACCAATGGCGTTGCTCGTAGATCCGGCGTCACTGATTTCAGGATCGATGTAAAGGTTAGACTTAGGTAGCCACTCGAACAGGTTGCGACCTTGGGCAGTGATGGTTGCGCCTTTGAGGAATCCTGTTTTGGACATCCATTTTTTGGGGAGGTCATAGGCCAGGCTCAACTGACGCAATTTCCAGAAAGCACCGGAAGTCACATAGCTGGTACCTACGTTCAGGTTATGGGTAGCGTCCGTCCAGAAACCATCGTTACCATTACCATTCTGTATAACCACGGTCTTGTTGGGGATGTAAGAACCGGGGTGATTGGGATCTTCATATACGGAGTTGGGGAATACGAAACGGGTGCGGTTGAAGGCAACAGACCTTTGACCTGTACCAGCCCAGTCATAATCCCAACCAGCGTAGTTGTAGAGTTTGTTACCGCCGCGGTATTCAAACAATACGAAGAAATGCCAGTTTTTGTAAGACACGTTCAGGTCCAGACCCAACTGATCTTTTACAGCAGCGCTACCCAGTACCTGGGGCGTATTGTTTACATTAGGCAGACCAGTGATGGGGTCAACGATCACATGTCCTTTGGTATCCCTTTGATAGTCTGTACCCATGATTACGGGGAAGGTCAGGCCAGGAACGGCATAAGAACCGTTGTTTCCATATGCATACAGCAACAGGTTACCCACCAGGGCGCTGTTGATGCTGTTTACGATGTTATTATAGTGAGAGTAGTTTCCGTCAACACCGATCGTCCAGTTCCTGTTCTTGAACACAACCACACCCAGTTTGCTTTCAATACCCTTGTTGGATACTTCACCCGAGTTCAGCAGGAAGGAACTGTAACCGCTGGTGATGGAAATGGTTGCAGGAATGGTTTGGTTGGTTGTATGGGTGCTGTAGTAGGTGAATGAACCCGTGATACGGTTAGACAGGAAACCGAAGTCGATACCACCTTCCCAGCCTTTGGTCATTTCAGGCAGGAGGGGGCTTTCAACCACCGTATTGTTCATCGTATAACCAGGGATGCCATTGTAGGGGAAGCCCTGTTGCTGGCTGAAGGTAGTCTGTAAAGAATAAGCTCCGAAGGAAGTAGAGTTCGGGTCAGAAGTTAGGTTTACGTTACCCACTTTAGACCAGGTCAAACGTCCTTTCAGGTAATCCAGGGCTTTGAAGTCCTTGAGGGCTTTGATGGCGTCAGAAGCCAGGAAAGACAGACCTAAAGAAGGATAGAAGAAAGAGTTATTCGGTGGGTTCAGGATAGAAACCCAGTCATTACGACCAGTAGCTTCTAAGAAGAGGTAGTTCCTGAATCCGATTTTGAAGTCGCCGTACAAGCCAACCAAACGGGATTGATAAGAAGCGTTGGAGGCACTAGGGGCATTGGAAGAGTTGCTCAGGTTATATAATCCGGGCGTATTCAATCCAGTAACATTGGCATTTGTACTGTTGGACCTGTCGTTATGCAGGGATGTACCGCCTACCAGGTTAAAGGAGAAGTCTTTTACATTCTTTTTAACAGTGAAGTAAAAGTCATTCGTCATGCGGGTATAGTACTCGTTCGTGGAAGAGTAATACCCAGGAATGTTAGACTTGGATCCACCACTTTCTGCAATCGCGTAAGCGGTATAGGTGAATTTACCTGTATGTTGCTCATCGGTTTCGTTGTTTGTCGTCAAACCGATACGTTCGGTGAAGTTCAACCAGGAAATGGGATTCCAATCCAATTGAACGTTACCGATTAAATAGTCATTGCGGGTGTATTCGCGGTTGTTGTCTTTTTCAAAGTAAGGGTTCTGATACCAAGGGTTTTCAAAACCATTAGGGTTGGCGTATTTGTTGGTCTGCCAATCCTTGAACATGGTGATGGGAACGTTGGCGGGGATGTTCAACAGGTTGTTGAAGATATCCGTACCATTCTGGGTGATGTCGTACCTGTTCTGGGTATAACCGAGAGAATAAGTAGCGCTTACTTTATTGGCCAGTCTCTGGGTACCGTTCAAACGGAAGGTAGCCCGATTATACCTGTCAGAAGGCATGATGCCGGTGACAGAAGCGTATTGGGCAGCCAGGTAAATGGTAGAAACATCGTTACCCGTAGTCAGGTTGAAGTCTGTCTGGTTAGTAACGCCTGTTTGCCAGAATTGCCACCTGGAGTTATTGGCAGAATAAGGAACCCTCAACTGAGAACCATCTTGGAGAGGGAAACCCAGGTCAACTATGGCTCCGTTGAAGCGGGGACCGTAGGATTCGTTTTCATAAGAAGAAAACACAGGCGTACCGTCAGGATTTACGCCGTAACCGTTACCACCACCACCGAAGGTCTGTTGTAATTTAGGATAGAAGGCGATGGACTGAGCAGTAACGGTATTAGAGATACCGATGGTCGTTGTACCCTTACGACCTTTTTTGGTAGTTACCACCAAGGCGCCGTTGGAAGCGTCAGAACCGTAAAGGGCTACGGCGCTGGCTCCGTTCAGTACTTCGATGTTTTCAATGTCCTGGGGGTTCAGGTTGCCGAGCACCGCATTAGGTACTACGGAACCATCCAATACGATCAAGGCCTGGTTGTTACCCAGCAAAGAACGCTGACCGCGGAGTACAATACGATAGTTGGGGTTAACGCCACCACTAACGTCACTTACTTCCAGACCAGCTACTTTACCAGCCAAGGAAGCGGTAACGTCTACCGGTTTGGTAGCGATCAGTTCATCGCTCTTGATATCCGTAGCGTTATAGGATTGTTCTTTTTTCTTGGACTTAAGACCACCCGCTGTAACCACAACTTCATCCATGGAGCTAACCGCTTGGGTCAACACGATGGTGTAATGGTCCTGGGAGGAGGAAACAACTAGTTTGGTGGCACTGAAGGCAACGGCAGAAACCAGAAGGGTGGTGCCATCCTTAGCGTTCAGCTTAAATTCACCTTTAGCATTGGTAACCGTACCGACCTTGGTACCTTGGATGCGCACCGACGCACCTTCGATGGGTTGGCCGTCGCTGCCGGTGATTTTACCGGTG
>CAJCIQ010000172.1 GCA_903970475.1 Beijerinckiaceae bacterium | reverse complement strand
CTTTAATAAGCAGGGGAGTGGCTTTTGAAATTATGGTTTGACAAATTGAAATGATCTAACATAATGCAAAAGCCTTCGGAAATTCTCCGAAGGCTTTGTTTTTCTAAAACTGTTACGTATGCAGAGTTTCAGAACCGAATTGGAGAACCCAATCGTAGAAAAGGACATCATAGATCTGGAGAAGAAGATCAGGCTCTTCAGGGAGGGACAAATTCCGGATGAAAAGTTCAGAAGCCTTAGGCTGGCCAGGGGCATTTATGGCCAAAGGCAGCCTGGTGTTCAAATGATCCGGATCAAACTGCCCTTTGGTAAGATGACCTTTGCCGGTTGGAAGCGCATAGCGGATATTTCGGATGAATATGCTACGAGCAATTTGCATTTAACCACCCGTCAGGACGTTCAGATCCATTTTGTGAGCCTGGATAGGACTCCTGAGTTGTGGGCAAAATTGGAAGAGGAAAACATCACTATCCGGGAAGCCTGCGGTAATACGGTGCGCAATATTACGGCCTCCGATGTGGCGGGTATAGATCCCCTTGAGCCCTTTGATGTTACGCCATATGCGCATGCGGCTTTCAAATATTTCCTGCGTAACCCTATTTGCCAGGACATGGGCCGAAAGTTTAAGATCGCGTTTTCTTCCTCAGAAAAAGATACCGCTTTCACTTTCATCCACGATATAGGTGTTATTCCTAAAGTAAAATTCGAAAACGGAAAAGAGATCAGGGGATTTAAGGTCTTATTGGGCGGAGGCCTGGGCGCCCAGCCTATGCTGGCTTATGTGGCCCACGAGTTCCTTCAGGCCGATAAGTTGATCCCTTATATTGAGAATGTGCTGAGGGTCTTCGATCGTCATGGAGAACGCGCCAGCAGGCACAAGGCCAGGCTGAAATTCCTGATCCAGAAAATCGGGTTGGAGGAGTTCAACCGCCTGGTGGAAGCAGAAACCCTGGCCCTGAAAAATCATGCCGTGGAGGTGGATTACGAGGCTTGGCCGACCCCTGAATTACCTACTGTGGGTACTCCTGTGCCTTCTTATAGTATTAAGAATCCCCTTAGGTATGAACTCTGGAAACAGACCAATGTTTTTGAACAAAAGCAGCAAGGATACTTTGGGGCTTATATCAAAATTACCCTGGGAGACATTTCTTCCCATGCGTCCAGGGAATTGATCGAAAGGCTAAGGCCTGTAGTGGCCGATGATATCCGGGTAACCGTAAATCAAGGACTGCTCCTTAAATACATACGGCCTCAATACCTACCGTACGTATACAGTGTGCTGGAATCCCTGAATCTGGGTAATCACGGGTTCGACAGCGTAGCCGACGTGACTGCCTGTCCCGGTACGGATACTTGTAACCTGGGTATTTCCAGTTCTACGGGTATTGCTGAAGTCCTGGAAGGTGTGGTGGAGGAGGAATTCCCTGAACTGCTGCTGAATACGGATATTAAAATAAAGATCAGCGGCTGCATGAACTCCTGCGGCCAGCATAGCATGGCTACCATTGGTTTCCACGGCTCCTCCCTGAAAAGCGGCGGAAGGACGGTTCCTGCCCTCCAGGTCTGCCTGGGTGGTGGCGTGGTAGGAGATGGTATTGGAAGGGTTTCTGAAAAGGTGATTAAGATACCCAGCAAACGAGGCCCTCAGGCTTTGCGGGTGTTATTGAAGGATTACCAGGGTAATGCACAAACGTCAGAAAGGTATTACCAATACTTCGACAGGCAGGGTGAAAAATATTTCTATGAACTATTGAAACCGCTGACAGATCTGGGCAGCATTACCGATGAGGAATTGATTGACTGGGGTAAGGAAGAAAAATTTGCTACGGCCATCGGTGTTGGTGAGTGCGCCGGCGTGGTGATTGACCTGGTGCAGACGCTGCTTTACGAAGCAGAAGAGAAATTGCAATGGGCCGAGCAAAACTTGGAGGAAGGGACTTATGCGGATGGCATTTACAACATCTACAGCGCCTTCGTGCAGGCTGCCAAAGCTTTGCTGCTTGGAGAAGGTGTAAACTGTAATACCCAATCTGGTATTATACGCGATTTTGATAAACACTTCACCGCCCAGGGTAAGCAAGATTTGTTTCCTGATTTTGCAGAAGTTGTATTACAGATCAATAGCCATGTGCCGGATGCCTCCTTCGGGTGGTCCTATATTCAACAAGCAAAATCATTTTATTCCTGGGCCTCTGTCTATTATGCCCAGAAAAAAGCCGCTGACATTGCGGCCGTAGTGCCTGCTTAATTTATTTACCGTTTTATTCTTTTTTTTATGCCCATCGATTTTTCTCCCTCAGCTCCCAAATTGACATTAGTTGGCGCAGGCCCCGGTGATCCTTCCCTGATTACGGTGAAGGGTTTAGAGGCCATTAAAAGTGCCCGTGTGATCCTCTATGACGCACTGGTGAATCCTGAGTTGCTCAAGCATGCTTCCAAGGATTGTCTGCTCAGATTTGTAGGCAAGCGCTCGGGTGTTCATTTATATACCCAGAAGGAGATAAATCTGATGATTTTGAAATATGTTTTTTCCCTGGGCCATGTAGTAAGGCTCAAAGGGGGAGATCCCTTTGTGTTTGGCAGGGGACAGGAAGAAATTACCTATGCCCAGAAATACAGGATTGATACGGAGGTTATCCCCGGCATCAGTTCAGCCATAGGGGTGCCCGCCATCAACCATATCCCGGTGACCGCCCGTGGGGTCAGCGAAGGGTTTTGGGTCATAACCGGTACCACAGAAAGCCGGAAATTGTCCCGGGACCTGGAATTTGCTATTCAGGCTCAGACCACCGTGGTGATATTGATGGGGATGAGTCAGCTTAAATTGATTGCAGAACAATATCAACGATTTGGCAAAGGGGACACCCCTGTTGCCATCATTCAAAATGGCACCCTACCTACGCAGAAGATACAGCTAGCTACGGCTGCCGAATTGCCCGAGGTAGCAGAAAGGGAGGGCCTGAAGAATCCGGCCGTTCTTATCATAGGAGACGTCGTTAACTTTTATTCCATTTACCAAAATTCCCTGGCTAGCTTACCTTTGGATGGAATAAAATTGGCGGTATGAGTCAAGGTAACCAGCTTTTCCCCATATTCATCAAACTAAATCAGATCAACACACTGGTGGTGGGTGGGGGAAAGGTGGGCCTGGAAAAGGTGACCGCTTTATTAAGTAGTGACCCTGGCGCCAGGGTCTGGATCGTAGCCAGGGAGGTTCTGCCTGAATTACGTGACTTTATACGCGCATTCCGGGAAGTGCGTCTGGCTGAGCGGGACTTCCTGCTCAATGATCTGAACGACAAACACCTGGTCATTTGCGCTACGGGAGATCCAGCCTTAAACGAGGTGATACGGGATTCTTGCCACCAAAGGCGTCTGCTCCTCAACATTGCCGATACACCTGATTTGTGCGATTTCTATCTCAGTGCTGTTTTCAAAAAGGGAGACTTGAAAATCGGCATTTCTACCAATGGAAAATCCCCTACTGTTGCTAAACGGTTGAGGGAATTATTCGAAGAAGTTTTTCCGGAAGAGATAGAGGACGTCTTACTTCAAGTTAACGCCCTCAGAAATCAATTGAAGGGTGACCTGCCTGATAAAATCCGCAAGCTCAATAAGCTTACGCAGGTCCTTTTAGAACATCCTGACCACTTTGAGGAGTTCCTGGAGCGCTATGAATCGCGTCGCCTGAACGGGTGAGGGCCGCAGCGGCCGTACCCTGATTTGCAGTACTTTTGTCCCGAAATTCAGCAAATCAAATCATCATGGAATACCGCATTGAAAAGGATACCATGGGTCAGGTGGAAGTTCCCGCTGAGGCCTATTACGGCGCCCAAACCCAAAGAAGTGTAGAAAATTTCAAGATTGCCCAGGACATCAATAAGATGCCCAAAGAAATCATCCGGGCCTTTGCTTACCTGAAAAAGGCAGCAGCCATTACCAACTTTGAAGCGGGTGTTTTGCCGGCCGAAAAAAGGGACCTGATCGCCCAGGTTTGCGATGAGATCCTGGAGGGGAAATTGGATGCCTACTTTCCCTTGGTTGTTTGGCAAACCGGCAGCGGTACGCAAAGCAACATGAACGTCAATGAAGTAATTGCCTACAGAGGTCATGTCCTCCATGGTGGTAAATTGACGGATAAGGATAAGTTCCTGGCGCCTAATGATGACGTCAATAAATCCCAGTCTTCCAACGATACTTTCCCCACGGCTATGCATATTGCTGCCTATAAAATGCTGGTGGAAGTGACTATTCCCGGGCTGGAGAAACTCAAAGGCACCCTTCAGGCTAAAAGTAAGGAATTCTGGAAAGTGGTTAAAATTGGCCGCACCCATTTTATGGACGCCACTCCCCTGACGGTAGGGCAGGAGTTCTCTGGTTATGTTTCTCAACTGGACCATGGTATACGCGCCATCAAAAATGCCCTTCCACACCTCTCTGAGTTGGCTTTAGGAGGTACTGCTGTGGGTACGGGCATCAACACACCCGATGGTTATGACGTTAACGTAGCAGGGCATATAGCCGCCCTGACCGGATTACCCTTTGTTACCGCTGAAAATAAGTTCGAATCCCTGGCCGCTCATGACGCCATCGTAGAAGCCCACGGGGCCCTGAAAACGGTAGCCGTAAGCCTGATGAAGATTGCCAATGACGTGCGCATGTTGAGTTCCGGACCCAGGGCCGGCATTGGTGAATTACACATTCCCGACAATGAGCCGGGTTCCTCTATTATGCCGGGCAAGGTAAACCCCACCCAATGCGAGGCCCTGACCATGATTGCTGCTCAGGTATTAGGAAATGATGTGGCCATCAACATCGGTGGCGCTACTGGTCATTTTGAGCTGAACGTATTTAAGCCTATGATGATCTACAACTTCCTGCACAGCGCCAGACTGATCGGAGAAGGTGCCGTCAGCTTTAATGATCGTTGTGCCGTTGGCATTGAACCCATTGCGGATAATATCCAAAAACACGTGGATAATTCCCTGATGCTGGTGACCGCTTTGAACACCCACATTGGGTATTATAAGGCCGCAGAAATCGCCCAAAAAGCCCACAAGGATGGCAAGACCTTGAAAGAAACGGCCGTGTCATTAGGATACCTTACTCCTGAAGAGTTTGACCAGTGGGTAATACCAGCCAAAATGGTGGGAAAGCTCTGAGTAACAATTCGAACACCTGAAGGGCTTTCCCTTCAGGTGTTTACTATAGCACATTTGTACGCAGGAATGTTCAACTCATTAACAAATAAATGCGCAAAAAATCCCTGATTCTAGTTGATTTTGTCAGTGAATTTGTGGATATTTAAAGAGCCGTTGCTAACTGAAGATTCTGTCCCACTTTGCAAACCAATTTTTAGTCCGTACCCTCGGGAGAACTGGGATTATTGAATGGCTTGCATCTCATCTACCGCCTTCCCTTTTTCTTCCCCTTGTCCCTCTACGACGCTTACCTGATGTTTGTGAAAGAATTTATGCTGGAACAGCAATATACTAATGACACCTACAGAGATACAGGCATCAGCAATGTTGAATATAGGCTGGAAAAAGGTAAATGGTTTACCCCCCCAAATGGGGACCCAGGAGGGCATCATATCGATGTTGATGATGGGGAAATACAACATGTCTACCACGCTGCCATGAAGAAAGCCCGCATAACCACCACCCTTAAAGGCGGTAGAAAGAGGGCCCATATGATGGCTCTTGGTAAAGATCATACCGTAGAATAAAGAGTCTACCAGATTGCCCATGGCACCGGCATAAATCAATGCCGCACAAATGATGAATCCTTTGTGGTATTTCTGCTTGCAAATCCTGATCAGGTAAAAGGTTCCGAAGATCACCGCACCCAGACGAAACAGGGTTAATGCCAACTTGGCCCAATCTCCTTCGCCAAACTTCGCGCCATAGGCCATGCCTTCATTTTCTATGAAGTACAAACGAAACCAGGGCTTGAAAATCATGATTTCATCATATAGCAACATATGGGTCTTTACCCAGAATTTGAGGGCTTGATCTGCGATCAACAACAATAGGATAAATCCAAATACGTATTTAATCTTCACGAAGAGTCTTTTTGATAGTTTTTCAAAGATAATACCTAAGCTTCAAAATATACCCTTCGGACCCTCCCACTAATCCCTGTTAAAATTTCGTAGGGAATTGTCCCAGCCCAATCCGCTACTTGCTGAACGGGAAGGTCTGTCCCAAAAATCTGTACTTCTTCCCCTTCTTCCACCCCTTCTATGCCGGTGATATCCAACATGGCCATATCCATGGCAATATTTCCTATAGTGGGCGCCAGTACCCCTTTTACAAGCATTTTGCCTACTCCGTTTCCTAACCTCCTGGTATATCCGTCCGCATAGCCTATTCGTACAGTGGCTATGGTGGAAGGTTTCAGGATTTTACCCTTTCGATTATATCCCACGAACTCTCCTGGCTCCAATTGGTGTATCTGGGCAATAGTGGTTTTAAGGGTGGATACTTCCCGGAGGGTAAATTTAGGAGAGGGCGTATTATTGACCCCATAGAGGCCTATCCCCAACCTTACCATATCATATTGAAGATCAGGATGTCTTATGACTCCGGCTGTATTGTCCAGGTGCTTCAGGAATGGTTGAGGTAATTGTTGTTCCAATAGGCGGCAGCCCTGATCGAAGCGCTGGGCCTGTAAGAGGGTAAATGCATCGTCTCCGGGATCCTCACTGCTGGATAAGTGAGAGAAAACACTTTTGACTTCCAGTGTAGGATCTCCTTTGAGCATATCCGCTAAAATACGGACCTCATCAGCCAAAAAGCCCAGTCTGTGCATACCCGTATCTAGCTTAATATGGACCGGATAACGTTGGATGCCCTCCTCCTCCAGATAAGTTCGGAAGGACCTGAGTAGGGAGAAGGAAAAGATCTCGGGCTCTAATACATGCTGGACAAGGGTTTCAAAGGCAGAGGTTTCCGGATTCATCACCATGATGGGAAGGGTGATGCCTGAAGTCCGCAGGTGAACACCTTCGTCTGCATAGGCCACAGCAAGATAATCCACCTTTTGATATTGAAGGAGATTGGCAATCTCGTAGCTCCCGCTTCCATAAGAAAAGGCTTTGACCATAGCCATAATCTTTGTCCTTGGACGGAGCAACTGCCTATACAGCTGAAGATTGTAGGCCATAGCCGATAGATCGATCTCCAATACGGTCTGATGGGCCTGAAGTTCCAGCAAATGACTGATTTGCTCAAAGGCAAAAGTTCTTGCTCCTTTGAGGAGAATGCTTTCGTCTCTGAATCCTATTTGGGGAAATTTATGGATAAATGCGGAAGTATCTTGGAAAAATTGGGTTTCTGGGAGGTGAGAAAATTTATGTTTATTTTCTGCTATACGTGGCCCTATCCCGATGAGGCGGCTAATGTTTCTTTTTTCTAAAGCCTGGGCAACGATGGTAAAAATGGCTTCATCGCTTTGACCTGTTTCCATGAGGTCGGACAATATCACCGTTTTTTTGCTATGCTGCCTTTGCTGAACCAAAAAGTCCAGGGCTATGGAGAGGGAATCCAGATCGGCACTATAACTGTCATTAATAAGGGTACAATGGTTGATGGCCCGCTTCAGTTCAAGGCGCATGGCTACAGGTTGTAACCTGCCCATGGCCTTCTGTATGCCGGCCGGCTCCTGTTTTAATAAGAGCAATTGACACCAGCAGTGGATGGCGTTCTCCAGTGAAGCTTCATCTGTATAGGGGATCATTACCTGTATTTCAGTTCCTTGAAAGATCGCCTTGACAATGGTTTGTCCTGGTTCTGAAACAAGTTGGGTGATCCTTAAAGTGGCGTCTTTGGCGTTTACGGTCCCATCTTTGGCGCGGCTCCAGGAAAACAATTGGAGGCCAGGGTGGATGGAATCTTTGAAGGATTTGACCTGTTCGGCAATCAGTGGATCATCCTCGCAATAGATGAGCCAGGAGGCGCTGGTAAAAAGCCTGAGTTTTTCCTGGAGTTTTTCCTCCCTGCTGCCAAAACCTTCATCATGGGCTGCCCCTATATTGGTGAGAATCCCATATTCCGGCCGGATGATGGGCTCCAGTTTTTCCATCTCCCCGGGTAGCGATATGCCTGCCTCAAAAATGCCGAGATTGTCTTCTGGTTTGATCTGCCATACGGAGAGGGGAACACCAATTTGTGAATTGTAGCTGCGTGGACTGCGGACAATATGGTAGCTGTTTTCCAAAAGCTGAAACAACCATTCTTTGACAATGGTTTTGCCATTGGATCCGGTAATACCTATGACGGGTAAATGAAACTGGGCCCTGTGCCAGGTTGCCAGGTGTTGAAGGGCGACCAACGTATCTTTTACTTTAAGGATGCCGGCGCCGGGGAAGTCGTTTGTGGAAATGTCTTTGCTGACGATAAACTGGCGGATTCCTGCTTTATAAGCTTCTCCCATGAAATCGTGCCCATCCCTGCGTGCCGTTTTCAAGGCAAAAAACAGACTGCTTTCCGGATGTATGATCCTTCGGCTATCTGCCAGCAGGTATAATAGAGGTGTGTCAGGCCCTGACTGGAGCAGATCCGCATCCAGAACAGTCACCATCCTGTTTAAGGTGTAGGTCATTTGGCAGAAGTCTTATATAATGAGAAGAGTATAGATCCTCCCAGGCAACCAACAATGACGGCCAGAGAAATCCATTCCTCCAAATGTACGTGTACTATGTCAGCCAGCATCTTTGCACCGATGAATACCAGGATAATGGCTATGCCCTGCTGCAAGTACTTGAAACGGTCTATAGCCCCCCTGAGCAGGAAAAATAGGGATCTCAACCCTAATACGGCAAAGATATTGGACGTGTATACCACCAATGGTTCCCTGGAAATTGCCAGTACGGCAGGTATGGAATCCAGGGCAAATACGATATCGGTGGTGGCTAGTAGGATGATGACCACACTCAAGGTCGTAAAGTAAGTTTTGCCTTGGATTTTTAATAGCAATTTGCCGCTGGAGTCCTGATCCGTTAATGGGAAATATTTTTTGAGGAAACGGTAGACTTTGTTGTTCTCCGCATCAAAATCGTCTTTCTCTTTTGCCCTGAACATGGTAAACCCTGTATAGAGCAGGAAGCCTCCGAATATATACAATACCCAATGAACGGCTGTGACAATGGCTATCCCAAAACTGATGAACAATATCCTGAATACAATGGCCATTAAAATACCGATCAATAAGACCCTGGCATAGTATTGTTCCTTGACCCCAAAGGATCGGAAAAGGAGAATAAAAACAAAAATATTATCTACGCTTAAAGACCATTCCATGAGATAGGCGCTCACGTACTGGGCGCCCGTTTTAGGGCCTCTCTCATACCAGAGGAAGGCCGCAAAAGCCATTGCCAGGGCCACCCACATCAGGGTTTGAACCAGGGCTTTGGACATGGAAATAGCGGATCCTTTTTTGGAGATCAACCCCAAATCCAGGAGCAAGGCTGCCAGTAATACAATCCCAAAAACAATGAAGATCCAGGTGTTCATCATTTCTGATATTTCCACTTCCGGACTTGCTGGTAGATACCTCCAGCGATCAGTACCAGGAGAATGGGTAATCCTATATTGACGAGCTGCCACATGGTGCGCTCTTCGTCTACTCTTTGCTTGTCCAGACTCCGAAGCACCAGTTGCTTGTTCCTGCTTTCTATGATGCCTTTTGGATTGGTCAGGTAATCCATGGCATTCAGGAATAAGTCTTTATTGGCGTACTGATTTTCTGTATACATGTTGGTCCCCATCGCCAGGGGGCCACTTCTTTGGGATACGTAATTCAAAATAAAATCTCCGTCGGAAACCACAATCATCTTAGTAGGTCCTTTGGCTATAGAAATGAAAGGATGGCCCAGTGCCTGAAGGGTATCCCGCATGGTCTGGGGGAGGTGGTGCTCGTAGAAGGAATGAAAAACGCCTTCCAATAATACGCCGGCTGGTATCTGACTTTTGTTATAATGTATGGGATCCGGAGCTTCTTTTACACTTTCCCAGCTAACGATGGCTGGTGTGCCTAGTATCCTGGAGTGATCAGAGCTGGCCAGCAGGATGGTCTTTGTGATGCCCTCTGCCTTAACCGTATCCATGCTGTTGACAAAAGTGCCTAATACGGGTTCCAGGTTTCTGGAAATGGGGGAATTATCCGAAGGATTGAGTAGTGGGAAATAGGGCCAGTCTACAAGTTGTATCTGGGGTTTGCCACCATTATTGCCTACAGTTAGCGGCACCTGGTCACAATTCATGTCCTGGATCAGGTCGTCGTTGATACGTACGCCATATTTAAAGAGTAAGTCGTCGAGGTGCAAGCCTCTGTCGTAGGCGACAAATTGATTGGTTACCTGAAGGCTGTCCATTTCTGCATAGAGGTTATCGACAAACCAGATCAGTTTACCTCCGTAAAGGAGGTACTGATCCAACTTCAGTTTATCGGTTTCACTGAAGGTCTGAAGGGGTTTGGTAATGACTACGGCATTAAAGGCATCCGGAATCAGGGGCGTTTTTCCCAGGTTCAAGGTATCCAGGAAATAATTTTTACCTAAAGACCTGATCGCGTCTCCGCAACGTTCGTCCAAAGGTTCTCCATTACCTAACAACCAGGCGACTTTAGGAACAGCTTTGCGGGTCAGCTTATCTATAGCATCGGCAAATTTGAACTCCAACAGGGACTCTGCATTATTGATCTTGTCGTCACTGTTACTGCCACCTGCGGACAGCAGGTCTACGGGTAAACCCTGACTTCCGTAGCGCACCACCGCTGAAGGGAAGACCAGTCGTTCGCTGGACTCTTCTCCAGCCTTGGCACTGGCTGTAATGTTATAAGGCATCAGGCCCAGTGATTTTAGGCTGTCGAGTACCTGATTCTGCAAGGAGTCGGGGAGTCCTTCTCCTGGTTTAATAAAGCGGAAGGATAGTTTACCGCTGGAGGCATCCTGCATTTCCCGGAGTAATTCTTTTGTGGAGTTCTGCAAGTGTCTGAACAGGGAAGGAAGGTGATCTCCTTTGAGGTAAACATCAATTTCAACTGCACTATCCAGTCCTTTCAGGAGCTGCCCGGTGGGTTTTGTCAGCGAAAAACGCTTTTCAGCCGTCAGGTCAAGACGGCTGTGCAGGCTGGTAGCCACCCAATTGATCAGGATAAGCAGGCCTATTACTAATGCCCAGGTATATTTTTTCTTCTTTTGTTGAAGCCTGCGGGCAGTAAGGTATAAAAACAGGGCAATAAGGGAGGCAAAGTAGATTAGGTCCCTGCTATCCAAAGCGCCCTTGGAGATGTTCTGATAATGGAAGTCCATACCCAGCATTTCCAGGTAATAGTCGGCTCCTCCTGAAAATTGAGGCAGTTTACTCAATTGAGAGAATCCGCTGTATAGCAGGAAACAGAAAAAAGCACTTCCTAAAAAGGCAATAATGGTATTAGATGTCCAACTGCTGCACCAGGTTCCGATAGCGGTAAAGGTGGCGCATAGCAATACCAGACCTATATAAGAGCCTATGATTCCTCCTGAATCCAGGGTCGCGCCCCCTACTGCCAGACTCTTGATGGTGATGACATACACCAGGGTGGGAATCAGCGCCAGGATGGTTACGATCAGGGCGGAAAGGAATTTTCCCCCCACGATTTGAGGTTCGCTCAAGGGCTGAGTCCTCAGGGTTTCAATGGTACCGGACTTCCACTCTTCGGCAAAAAGGCGCATAGTAATGGCCGGTATGAGGAGCAAAAGTACCCAGGGAGCCAGGGTAAAGAAGTTTTCAAGGGACGCATAACCGTCATTTAATATATTATATTCTCCGAATACGAATAATAGAAGTCCATTCAGAAGGAGAAATACGATGATTGCGACATACCCTGTCAATGCGCTGATGAATTGGCGCAGGTCTTTTTTACATACTGACCACATTGGACAAAAATAACGGAGCCGGGTAAATCGGGCGTTTTTTTTTTGACTCCACCGGTTTTTTTTTGCCGGTTAAGTTTTTTTTATTTTTTTACACCCTCGTGCAGCACTTTTCTAAAAGTTCCTGTCTTTATAGAGGTTACTTAATCACGTTTACTTTTGTTGCTTATATTGTTATTTTGATTTTTCCGAAACCAACTGCAGAGAATCCCGCTAAGGCGGGATTTTTTTTGCCCCTGCCACAGCCTGTTTTGAAATTTAGGCTGTGGCAGGGGCAAAAAAAATTGATCCTTGCGTTGCACAAGGGGGGCGAAGCCCCCCTTGTAACCCCCCTGCTGACGCGGGGCTGAGGGCTATCAGGTTCGGGCACCGGCTGACGCCGGGTTAGCTGACGCTAGTGGGGACTGCGCCTGTGGCTCATGCTTTTTGGGAGTTAGCTGACGCTGGCTGGGTTTGCTTTGGCTGACGCCGGGTTAGCTGACGCTATCCTGGGCTTGCTTTGGCTGACGCTGGGTTAGCTGACGCTAGTGGGGACTGCGCCTGTGGCTCATGCTTTTTTGGAGTTAGCTGACGCTGGCTGGGCTTGCTTTGACTGACGCCGGGTTAGCTGACGCTAGTGGGGACTACGCCTGTGGCTCATGCTTTTTTGGGGGTAGCTGAC